>DXGG01000238.1 GCA_019114015.1 Candidatus Onthomorpha intestinigallinarum
TTACTTCCAACCCTCGGTAAGTTTCGCCCAGAAAGGATTCAAAATAGAGATTATGAACAATTTCAAGAGAAATGTTGATGCCTTGTTGGCGGAAGTGGACCTCGGACTTTTGTTGAAATTCGGAGATGAAAGGCTCGGCAGGGGAGTGTTCCTGTCAATAGCACCGTATTTTACCTACGGTTTCGGTGGCAAGACCAAAGAAACGGTATTGAATCCGATAGAAGAAGATTACAATGTGGAAAAGGAAATACAGACCTTTGAATACTGTAACCGTTCTGACCTCGGATTCAAACTGGGTATAGGATATGACTTTAGCAAACACTGGGAAGTTGCGGTCAATTACACTTTCGGCATGAACAAGATTGTAAACACCGACAACTATAAATGGAAAGCGTGGAATCTACAACTAGTCTATTTTTTCTGACAGATTAAAGGCGAGTCGTCTTGCGGTATTTATCCCGTCCATTGCCGATGAGGTTATGCCTCCGGCATATCCGGCTCCTTCTCCGCAGGGATAAAGATTCTTCAATTGCGGATGTTGTAATGTAACACCGTCTCTCGGTATGCGGACAGGAGAAGAGGTTCTAGACTCAAGGCCGACAAGCATGGCTTCCGAGCTGATGAATCCCTTTATTTTCCTGTCGAACAGAGCAAATCCTTTCCTAAGTGAGGCGGAAACAAAATCCGGCAACAACTCATTCATGTTACATGAGCGTAAACCGGAAGGATATGAACTCGGATTCAAATGCGAGGAAACCCTGCCGTTCATGAAATCGCTTATTTTCTGAGCGGGAGCCGTCTGATTGCGTATATACATTGTCTTTTCGCACTGTTGTTGAAACTTCATCAAGGACAAAGCTCCATATGAAGCATACTGATATGCATCCTTTTCAGTAACGCTGACTACTATGCCCGAATTGGCAAAAGGAGAACAACGTCCGGATGAGGACATTCCGTTTACAACCAAAGAATTCCTTTCCGTACTTGAAGGGATGATCATTCCGCCGGGACACATGCAAAAGGAAAAGACTCCCCGTGACCCTATATTACACGCAAGTGAATAAGATGCCGGAGGCAAAACACTCATATATTTGCTGTTGTTGTACTGTACGCGGTTTATCATCTGCTGCGAGTGTTCAACTCTCACTCCCATGGCAAAAGGCTTGGGTTCCAAAAGCCAGCCTCTATGATGAAACAGTTCGTAAATATCCCTTGCAGAATGGCCGGTAGACAATATTACCGCACGTGCCTCTATGGTTTCGGAAGATGCAAGTCTGACTCCGCATACACGTCCGTCCCTAACTATAAAATCAACAACTCTGGAATTGAAATGATACTCTCCTCCGCAGGATGTTATCGTATGCCTTATGTTCTTTATTATTCCTGAAAGTCTATCCGTTCCTATATGCGGATGAGCCTCTATCAGTATGCTTCTGTCCGCACCGTGACGAACGAATGTTTCCAATACTTGCTCAATACTTCCTTTCTTGTTGGAACGTGTGTACAATTTGCCGTCGGAAAACGTTCCCGCTCCACCCTCTCCGAAACACCAGTTGGAATCTTCATTAAAGGATACGTTCCTTGCAATCATGGCTATATCCTTTTTCCGTTCGCTTACACTGCGTCCCCGTTCAATTATAACCGGTTTCAAACCACACTCCAACAGTGTCAGTGCGGCAAACAACCCGCAGGGACCTGCCCCGACAATTATCACACTCTCAGCGTTTGAAACATCCCTGTAATTTCTTTCTATCGGTCTTTCCTCCTCGTAATCGGTGGAAACCAAAAGCCTCAATCTGTACACGGGATTCTTTCTCGCATCAAGGCTCTTTCGCAAAAGTCTCAAACATGCCACATCCTCAGGATTGATTCCGACTTTTTTTGCAGCTATCCTTTTCAATCGTTCCCTGTCCGAAAACTCCAAAGGGTTTACCTCTATCTCTATCGTTTCTTTCACTTGTTATTCAAATGTCAGATTTATAAAAAAGACCTGCGTCTTGATTTTGTCCAACACATCCGAATACATTGTATGATGTTCGTGAATCAAAATGTCATTCAATCCGAATGAGGTCTTCAACTCTATGCCGAACTTGAAATAATTGAGATAGAAATCAAAGCCTACACCAAGCGTATAGAACCATTCGTTATTGTCTATCTTCAACATGATGTCTTCTGGCGAGGCTTTTTTCCTTTTGATCGAACCCAAATCAAACGCATATTTGCCCCCGGCTATCAAGTACGGTCTGAAATTGTGCCATCTCGAAGACTGTATCTTCAACTCCAAAGGAACCTCCAGGTAAATCGCCTCCAGGTAATTGCTCTTGTCAAGATATTTGTCCATCAGATACAGAGAATAATTTATCCTTCTGTCCGCAAATGTTATCGTAGGCGTCAGACGCAAACGGGCATACTTGTGCAGACGCAAATCAGATATGATTCCAAGCTGGAAACCAACCTTTCTTTCCGATTCAAACGAAAGGACGGTATCGACATAAGGCCTGTTCTCTTTTTCTATAAGATTTGAAGACAGCTGATTGAAGCCCAACAGCACACCAAAATGAAGAACCTTGTCATCGTAATGTGGAAGATTGGGAGGGGAACTTTGTGAGAATCCTTCAAAACCAAAAACAAACAAAAAAATCAGAACACAGCAAATACGCCTCATATCAATCCCTTGTAGATAATTCCGACAACAACTTAAGTTTGTTTACAGGCACCACTCCGACAGACTCACACACCAATCCTCCTGCCATATTGCTTACCCTTGCCATTTGTTCCGATGCCATACCCAAGGCCAGACAAAGAGTCGCAACACTGATGACCGTATCCCCTGCCCCACTGACATCCGCTATCTTCCTCAACTGTGCCGGCAAAATCCCTATATATGCAGGCGAAACGGTATAATCCGCAATGAAAACGCCATTCTCGCTAAGTGTGATGAACACCTTGTCTATCTTCTGCTTATGATGCAACAATAAAGCCGCTTCAGACAAAACATCCTTATCCACCCCATCAAAATCTATCTTCAAACCTTCCTTCAATTCCTTCAGATTGGGTTTGAATAAACTAACCCTGCGGTAAGAAGAAAAGTTCCTCTTTTTAGGATCCACCGCAGTAGGAATATTTTTGCTCTCGGCCAAAGCAACTATCTGTTTTATGACATTCTCGGTGATGACTCCCTTGTCGTAATCCTGAAAAACAATCGCATCTATCCTTCTTGTCCTGACAATATCCCTTATTCCACATATGAACCTCTCCTCTTCCTCTTTGTCCAAAGGTCTGTCCGTTTCATCATCCACACGCAACATCTGTGCCTTGTTGCCTATTATTCTCGTCTTTACAGTCGTGGGCCTTTTGGAAGAGCACATTAAACCTTCCGTACTCATGTTCTTTTCCTTCATGAGTCCACTCAGAATCTCTCCGTCAACATCATCCCCTATGACAGTGCATAAAATGGGACTTGCTCCCATGGCGGCAATGTTCAACGCAACATTGGCAGCTCCCCCTAAACGGTTTTCTTTCCTGTAAACGGCACAAACCGGCACCGGAGCCTCGGGAGAAATCCTCTCAACCTTGCTCCACCAATATGAATCAATCATGACATCCCCTATGATGAGAATGTTCAACGAATCGAACCGCTTAAAAATATCCCTGTAATTCATACAACTATATCAAACTGTTATTTCCCCCCTCAAATCGGACCTGAGCATACGCTCCACCTCATTTCTGTCATCATAATTGCCCAAAACGAACATCAACTTCGCCAATGCAGCCTCGGTGGTTATGTCTCCACCCGATATGACTCCCATCTTCAACAACTCGGTCGAAGCCTGATAATGTCCCATGACAACAGAACCGGCCTTGCATTGAGTCACGTTTAAAACGATTACCCCCTTCGATATAGTATTTCCAACAGCGTTTATGAACCAATCCGCCGTAGGTGCGTTGCCGCTGCCGTAAGTCTCCAGTATAACCCCTTTCAAATCCCTTATGGAGAGGAATGTTTCGAGATGTTCCCGTCTCAAGGCCGGATGTACCTTTATTATCGCAACCTGATCGCACATCCTGTCATATACCCTGAGCCTATCGGCAGGAAGCTCCCTTATCAGATGACGCTTATAGCTTATGTTTATTCCGACCTTGGCAAGAGAAGGATAGTTGCCCGAATAAAAAGCCTCGAAATGTTCGGCATTTATTTTAGTCGTCCTGTTGCCCCTGAAAAGTTTGTTCTCGAAAAATATGCATACTTCGGGAATCGGAACCTCATCATTGGCCGCTATCTCCACGGCGGATATGATATTCTCCCTTCCGTCCGTGCGTATCATGCCCAAAGGCAGCTGACTGCCGGTAATTATCACCGGTTTGGACAGATTCTCCAACAGAAAACTCAAGGCGGAAGCCGTATAGCTCATGGTGTCCGTGCCGTGCAAAATGACAAAGCCGTCATACAAATCATACTTCTCCCCTATCAGTTTCGCCAAACGCAACCATACGTCCGAATGCATGTCGGAGGAGTCTATTATGGGGTCGAACTGCAGGGTGTCTATTCCGCATTCCAGTTCTTTCAACACGGGCAAAGCCTCGTAAATCTTCTTCATGTCGAAAGGATGCAGGGCTCCTGTCGTCTTGTCCTTGACCATCCCTATCGTACCGCCTGTATAAATGACCAATATCCTCTTCATAAACATATTCATGAAAACGGCAAAATTACAAAATTTGATTCCAATTTTACGGAATCAAAAAAGAAAATTCCGGATTCAGAAAACAAAATGACGGAATCAAAAAAGAATATCAGCGCAAAGCCTTGTCGAAAATGGAACAGAACTTACGGCGGTTAGTTTCCTTGTCCGCAAATTCGGCAACAAGGAGTTTGTTGGTCCGTATCATCTTTTCACTGTCCACCTGACGGATTCTCTCGAAAAAATCGCCCTTCAGTTCCGAATCCTTTACCACCACGGCATTTTCATTGTCCTTTATGATACCCCTATATGCCGGAAGATCGCTTACGACCGGCAAACAACCGGCACTCATAGCCTCCCACAACGATATGGGAAAGCTGTCGCTCTCCGGTATTGAAACATACACTCTGGACACTGCATAGTATTCATTGTTTTCTTCGGGACTCAGCCATGAGGTAATCCTCACTTTATCGGAAATGTTCAACGATTCGCAAAGTTCGGACAGTTCCTTTTCCCTGCCGCAACCTGCAACAACCAGCGTCCAATCGTCATTTCCCGGTTTGGAAACGAATCTTGAAAACGCCCTTATTATCTCATCTATCCTGTAAAGACTTCCGTGCAGACGATTGGAATAGATTATATTCTTCTTTTCCGCCGGCTTTACAGGATTGATTCCGAGATTGGCTACGACTATTTCCGAATCCGGCGGACAATATTTCCTCATCATTTCCGCCAGATAGGGGCTCCCGGCATTGTAATAATGGGAACGTTTCAATATATAGCGCAACATCCATCTGTAAACCAAGCCCCGTTTCGGCATGAGCAATATGTCGCTTCCTATTCCGACGGCAAGCGTGGGGATGTTCCTGTTTTTGGCCAGTGTTGCAATAAAAGCGGTAAGATTCAACTGGTAAAGTATTATGAAATCGGGTTCGTATTCTTTCAGAAGCCTTTTTGTCCGTATCAGTGCATTGAAAAAGTTGCCGCAACCGCAGTCTATATTCTCCGTAAGGCGTGTCATGGAAAAATAACCGCCTACAAGCTCCCTTAAGTTTCTTGTATGTACGCTTTCGGGATTGCCCACCACAAGAAGTCTTTCAGCTTTCATTTTCCGTATCCAATTGTTCGTAAATGCTGTTGTTGCTTTTGTAGCTTTTTATCAGGTGTTTCATATTGGCAACTATCCTTTCGTCCTGATCCGAAGAATAATTCTCCAATATGCTTTCCAACTCCCTCATGCTCTTTTGCACTTCCTCTGCATCGACAGGCTCCTGCTTTGCGATGAATATCTTCTTGTGATACGTAGGAAGGGTGTCTTCGTTTTTCGTAAGCAGTTCTTCGTACAGTTTTTCCCCCGGTCTCAAACCGGTATAGACGATTCTTATGTCCTTGTCGGGTTGCAGTCCCGACAGTTTTATCATCCTTTCGGCCAAAGTGCGTATCTTGACCGGTTCTCCCATGTCGAACAGAAATATTTCGCCGCCCTGTCCCATCGTTGCCGCCTCCAACACCAACCGGCTTGCCTCCGGAATAGTCATAAAGTAACGTGTAATGTCCGGATGGGTAACCGTGACCGGTCCTCCTTCGGCTATCTGCTGTCTGAACCTCGGTATGACGGAACCGTTTGAACCGAGAACGTTTCCAAAACGGGTAGTGATGAATCTGGTTTTGTTTCCTTCCCTGTTGTTCATCTGTTGTATTAATATTTCCGCGTAACGCTTGCTTGCACCCATAACATTGGTAGGATTGACCGCCTTGTCCGTTGAAATCATCACAAACTTCTCCACACCGTATTCCATTGCTAATTCAGCCATATTCCTTGTCCCGATTACATTGGTGGTAACAGCCTGGTAAGGAGCCCTTTCCATCATTGGCACGTGCTTGTATGCAGCGGCATGAAATATAATCTGCGGCCTGTAATGTTCGAAAATCTCCCTCAACTTATCCTTATCCTTAACGCTTGCTATCACTATTTCCCTCTCCGTTTCGGAAAACTTGTCGTTCATCTCGTTTTCCATATGATAAAGAGGCGTTTCGGCCTGATCCAACAGTATTGTTTTGGTGGAGAACTTCGACAGTTGGCGTACTATTTCGCTTCCTATGCTGCCAGCAGCTCCGCTTACAAGCACCGTTTTGCCTTTCATCTGTTGGGAAATTATTTCAAGGTTAAGATTGATTTCGTCTCGCAAAAGCAAATCCTCTATCTGTAAATCCTTTATCTGATTGTCTTTCAGTTTTCCGTCCGTCCACGTTTTTATGGGAGGTACGGTCAACACCTTCACCTTATTCTGGTGACACAACTCGAAAATCTCGTTTTTCCTTTCCTGAGAAATGCGTTTGGTGGCTATTATCAACTGATCTATATCCTTGTATTTTATGAGATATTCCTGCTTTTGACGGGGATATATCTTGTGTCCCATAATAGTTTTCCCCGTTAGATTGGGATCATCGTCTATGAATCCCTTGATGTAATACTTTCTCGATGCACTCATCAGTGTGTTTGCCGTAGCCGTTCCGGTTCTTCCTGCACCGAAGATTACAACCTGCGTGTTCAGTTCGGTATTCACTCCGGCCTTGTATGCTTTTTCGAACAGCCAGCGGACAAACATCCTGAACATGAACAGTCCTATGTAGCTTATGCAGGCATTGACCAATATCAACTGTTTGGGTATATAATCCGTACCGTGATTCAGTTTATACGCAAGGTTTATTCCCATAAGTACAACGGTGGTTGTCAGTATCGCAAAGAAGATTCTTATCATGTCGCTGAAAGAAGAATATCTTATCACGCTCCTGTGAATTCTGAAAACATTCAAAAAGACAATGGTTACGACAGTAGAAAGAATTATAAACCTCACGGAATAATCGTCGAAGGGGAACGAAAACCATTTTTCCTTTATCGACACGGCAAAAGCCGAAACAAATATTGACAGGATGACGATAAAGGCATCTATCAAGGCTATTACCCATGCCGGTATGTACCTTTTGGCCATGAACTTATCAATCAGCTGCAACATTTTACGGTAAAGTTTATTCATAACGCTTGTTTTTTGGATTGGTTCGTCATTTGTTTTTTAGTGCATCGTACATTATTTCCACGGGATGAAACACCTGTCTTTTCGCAAGATGTCTTATCTGTTCCCTGCAACTTGTTCCCGGCGCCGAAATCAAGACATCCTCACCCGCCTGCCTTATTGCGGGAAGAAGAGCAAGCTCCGCAATCTGTCTGCTCATTTTATAATGTCTTTTCTCATATCCGTAGCTTCCTGCCATGCCGCAACAGCCGCCCGGTATGACTTTCACATTGAAATTTTCGGGAAGAGAAAGCATTCTTCTCATATATTCCGACCCTATCAGAGCCTTCTGTTGGCAATGTCCGTGCAAAAGGATTTCCTTGTTCTCTCTGGTGAACGATTCTTCGGTTATGTTGCCGGCTTCCATTTCCCTTATGAAGAACTCATCAAAAAGATACACGTTTTCAGAAATGCCGCTTATGTCGCGATTTACCAAATCTGGATATTCGTCTCTGAAACTCAACAATGCCGAAGGCTCCAGTCCCACCATCGGATGCTCCTTGTCTATAAATCCTTCCAATATCTCCACATTCCTTTCGGCAATACTTTTAGCTCTTTTGACCCATCCCTTGCTTATGGCAATTCTTCCGCTCTCTCTAACGGGGGCAATAGTCACTTCGTATCCCAATGCGGAAAACAGTTTTATTGCAACTTCCGTCACATTCGCATCCTGATAAACGGAAAACTCATCTATGTACAGATATATTTTCCTGTCAACGGCAGGTTTTCCACAAGCAGTTAATGTCTTTTCAAAATCTATGACGCTTATTTTAGGCAAGGGCCTTTCAGGTGTAAACCTCATCAAACTCTTTACAAGAAAGGATGTCGTCTTATTTGAAACCATCCAATTATACAATGAAGGAGCATGACTGAACAAACGTTGAATATCCGGCAACATGTTGACAAGAAGAACGCTTATAGGGTAATGACGGGACGAATAGTAATGTTGCAGGAACTCGCTCTTCAATTTGGTTATGTCCACATTTGAAGGGCATTCCGACTTGCAGGCCTTGCACATCAGACAATTGTCCAATACATTTTTTATCCTTTTGGAAGAAAAAGGATTGCCTGACTCCGAAAACGTTATTGTTTCCCTTATTATGTTGGCTCTTGAACGCGGTGTATCCCATTCGTTTTGCGTCACCTTGAAAGTAGGACACATAAGTCCGCCAATCAAATTGCTTTTCCTGCAGTCCGCACTGCCGTTGCACTGTTCGACGGCACACAAGAATCCTTTTTCCTTTTCAAAACTGAAAAACGTATTTATATTTCCCGGATTGTAGTTTTCATATCTGAGACTGCCGTTCATGGGAGGCGTATCCGTTATCTTACCTCTGTTGAAAACCCCTTGAGGATCCCAAACATGCTTCATCTGCCTCATAAGTCCGTATATCTCCTCTCCATACATTAAAGGAATCCATTCTCCTCTCAATCTGCCGTCACCATGTTCCCCACTCAACGAACCCCTATACTTTTTTACCAGTACGGCTATGTCTTTGCTTATACTGCGGAACTTATCAACATCATCCTTATCTTTCAAATTCAATATGGGTCTCAAATGCAGTTCTCCCGTTGCTATATGCGCATGATAGACACACTGTAAGGAATATTTTTTCAGAATCATCGAAAATTCCTCCATGTATTTCGGGAGCTTGTATGGAGAAACCGCCGTATCCTCTATAACCGACACGGGCTTGCAATCCCCGGGAACATTGGATAAAAGACCCAGTCCAGCCTTCCGCAAGGTCCATACCTTCCCCATGTCTTCACCCTCCACTACCGAATACGCATATGCTTTTGAACTATGCCTGAAATCCTCTATCGTTTCTTCGACCCGCTTTTGCAAAGTCTCCTTCTCGTCGCAGGCAAACTCTATCACAAGCAAAGCCTTCGGCCTTCCCTTTATGAAGAAAGTATTTTTCCTTTGAGCGGTATTACGATATGCCGCTTCTATTATGTTGTCGTCCATCATCTCGACAGCCATAGGATTATGTCTTAAGGCCGTCAGATTTCCCGAAAAACAATCCTGCAAATCATCGAAGTGAACACACAACAGAGATTTATGTTCGGGAGGAAGCGGCAAAAGATTCAATTTGAACTCTGTGGCGAATCCCAAAGTGCCTTCACTGCCTGCAAACAGTTTTGCAAGATTGCAGTTGTCCAAATCCAGAAGCGAATCCAACGCATATCCGTTGTTGCGCCGTTTAACATCCGCTTCAGGGAAATTAGCTTTTATCAAATCAACCGTTTCAGGATTGGAATAAACGCTTGCGATATATGCGTACAGTCTGCCCTCAAAATCGTCCTGCCTGCTTTTATCTTCAAAAGCCGCTCTGTCCAACCGTTTCAACAATACCTGACTTCCGTCCGACAAAACGACTCTGGCCTCCAGCAAATGTTCCCTCGTACTGTTGTAAACCAAAGAATGCAGTCCGCAGGAATTGTTCCCGACCATGCCTCCTATACAACATCTGTTCGCCGTTGAGGTCTCCGGTGCAAAAAAAAGACCGTAAGGCTTCAGAAAACTGTTGAGTTCCTCCAATACCACACCCGGCTGAACCCTTACCCAACGTTCCTCCACGTTAAGCTCCAATATCCTGTTCAGATACCTGCTTACATCGCAAACTATGCCGTTTCCGACAACCTGTCCGGCCAAAGATGTGCCTGCCGCACGAGGAATGATGAAAGTATCATGTCTTTTACAAAAATCCAAAAGCAGTCTTATGTCGTGCAAAACATTGTCTTTAGGTATGAAAACGGCCAAAGGCTTTTCTCTGTATGCAGACGCATCGGTCGAATAGAGTATTCGGCTCGTCTCATCCAACCTCAACTCTCCGTATAGCCTTTTCCCCAACTTTTTCAGACTGCTTTCCATCTCTCTAATATATTTTCCTGGAAACGAAAGGGCCGATAATTTTTACGAGACCGTAAGGCATTTTGCTCCAAAGACGTGAAAGCCATTTTTTCCTGCGTATGTTACTTACCGAATGGGAATAACTCCAAAACAGAGCCTCCTCCTGCGGTTTCCAATGCCTTTTGTAATTGTGTACGCCACTGCCTCTCGTACTCCTTCCGAAATAATAACGACCGCATCCCTGCCTGTTGACAAAATCAATCATGGCATAATGCAAAGCATAGGAAGTATACAAGTTATTGTATTCCACATCGGTTGCAAACAAATGGTTCTCCCACGAACCGGAATCTCTCGAAACCAAAGACGAAGCTCCAATCACCTTGCCGTTGCAGCGGGCAACGAATATCTTTTCGTCAAAATATTTCACCCTTCTGCCCAAAAGCCTTCTGCCAAATGCCGGACTGCCCAGCTGATACATCCTTTTGGAATACACCCCATAAAAATCCCTGAGCAGATTTTTGCCTCCCATTTCCACAACTATACCGTTGTTGCGGGCCTTCCTTATCTTGCGACGTATATCCCTGCCAAACTCCGTAATTGTCGGCGTTTTGCCCAAAGAAATCGAAAAATTGAGCTTATCGGAATAAACGTTATGACTGTAAACCTTCCTGTCCCTTATTTCCCAACGAATATTCCTCGTGCAGAATATGTTTCCGTCTTCGGATTCGACAAAAACAAAAGGAGCATGTCCCTTTTCCTTCGGGTCAACATTTGTCTGAATGTAAGCCTCCGAAAAATACGGCAAAGCGATCCACCTGCCCGGGCAACGGCACATAAGCAACAATACCTCCCTGCCGTTGAAAAAGGTCAGAGGTATCTTATACACTTTGAGAAAATAAGTATTCTCAAACGCTTTTATGAAATCTGCCGCACAAGAAAGCTCTATCATCTCCTATCGTCTGTAAAACGGATGCCGCTCCAAAGGCAAGGCCGCCAACGGATGATAATCCCCCTTCAATCCTATCGGCCTTGCATTCCTTATGTCATGAACAATCTTTATACATGAACGCGCATCATCCAGTCCGAAACCCTCTCCGGCAAATATCCTTTTGTAACTCTCGGTATGCAACTCGGTAAAACCTTCGGAAAACTCTATTTCCCTGCCGTCCATCTCCATCTTGCGATAAGTCCTTTTGCCTGCCTCAACAGCTTCCTTCGGGAGGGTTTTGGCATTTATCGAAAGAAAATATCTAACTCTTGCCTTCTCAAACCTCAAAAAGCCGGCCGCCCTGTCATGTTCGTATATGTGGACCACGTTCTCCAGAACCTCTCCGAAAATCCACGAAAGCATATCATAGAAATGCACGCCTATGTTTGTCGCAACCCCTCCCGACTTGGTAACATCCCCCTTCCATGAGGTGTAATACCACAAGCCGCGTGAGGTAATGTATGTCAAATCAACATCATATACTTTGTCCTTAGGTCCTTCATCAACCATTTTCTTCCACTCTATTATGGCCGGATGAAGTCTCAACTGCAATATGTTGTACACTTTCTTGCCCGTTTCCATTTCCATGTTCTGCAAGGCGTCTATGTTCCAAGGATTCAATACCAAAGGCTTTTCGCAAATCACATCGGCACCTGCCCTGAGTCCGAAACGTATGTGGGAATCGTGAAGATAGTTAGGAGTACAGACGCTAACGAAATCCAACCTGTCTTCCGTATGTTTGATTTTCTCGACGAATCTGTCGAATCTTTCATATTCGGTATAAAAGGAACATTGCGGGAAATAACTGTCCATTATCCCCACCGAATCACTCTTGTCCAACGCTACGACAAGTCTGTTTCCCGTTTCCTTTATTGCCTTGAGATGTCTTGGCGCTATATAACCCGCAACCCCTATTATTCCAAAGTTCTTCATATTACCTCTTTCTTATTTTATTCTTCTGACCCTGCCTTCCGAAAGTTCGTATTCCTGTTTGCTTTCGGGACATACGGCCCTATTATGTTCATTAAACGAAAGCTTGTGTCCGTATTCGCTCACCCAACCTGTCTGACGGGCAGGATTGCCCACTACCAAGGCATAATCCGGAACAGTTCTGGTAACCACCGCACCTGCCCCTACAAACGCATACCTGCCTATGTCGTGTCCGCAGACTATGGTGGCATTGGCACCTATCGATGCACCCTTTCCGACCGTTGTTTTCCTGTATTCGTTCTTTCTGTTTACCGCCGAACGCGGATTGATTACGTTGGTAAAGACGCAGGAAGGCCCCAAAAACACATCATCCTCGCAAATGACTCCCGTATAAACCGACACATTGTTCTGAACCTTGCAGTTGTTCCCCAAAACAACATCGGGAGAAATGACGACATTCTGTCCGATGTTGCAGTTCTCGCCTATGACGCATGAAGTCATGATATGTGAAAAATGCCAGATTTTAGTACCGCGTCCGATGGAACATCCCTCGTCAGCGACAGCTGTCGGATGTATGAAAAAATCCATGACAATAGTTTTATAAAATGATATACAATGCAAAGGTAAGGAAATTTTGCAAGCATTGTTCATTTTAATCCATGATTTTGGGACATTGTTTTCAATTATGACTAATTTTGCATTTCTATGGAAATAGCAGCATTGGTTTCGGGAGGCGTTGACAGCAGCGTAAGCGTGGTTCGCCTGAAGGAAATGGGATACGACCCCACCATTTTCTACATAAAGATAGGCATGGAGGACAAGGACGGATACATAGACTGTCCTTCGGAGGAGGATATAGAGATAACAAGCTACATAGCAAAAAAATACAACTGCCGTTTCGAGATAGTATCACTTCATCAGGAATATTGGGACAACGTGGTAAGCTATACGATACAGGCCGTCAAAAGAGGTCTCACTCCGAATCCCGACATGATGTGCAACAAGCTGATAAAGTTCGGTTCATTCGAGAAAAAATGGGGTTACTGTTTTGACAGAATTGCCACCGGACACTACTGCACCACAACGACAATAAACGACAAGGTATTCCTTTCCACCGCCAAGGACAAGGTAAAGGATCAGACTTATTTCCTCGGCCAGATAAACTACATGCAGGTAAGCAAACTGATGTTTCCGATAGGAGACATGTTGAAGAGCGAGGTGAGACAAAAAGCCAGAGAGTGTCGTCTGCCCTCTGCCGAAAGGAAAGACTCGCAGGGAATATGTTTTCTCGGCAAGATAAACTACAATGATTTCCTTCGCCGCTACCTCGGAGAAAAGGAAGGAAAGATTGTAGAGTTGGAAACGGGAAAGATTCTCGGACATCACAAAGGTTACTGGTTTCATACCATAGGACAGAGAAAAGGACTCGGCCTTTCGGGCGGACCATGGTTCGTGGTAAAGAAAGACATGCAGGAAAACGTTCTCTATGTTTCGCAGGGATATGACCCTGATACCCAATATGGCAAGACCGTAAACCTGTCTGCTTTCGAATACATTACTGAAAATCCGTGGGGCGACTTTAGCGGAGAAAAGGAAATACTGTTCAAGATAAGACATACGCCCGATTTCACAAGAGGAAAACTGAGCAGGGTAAACGACATATACAGAATACAGTCCGAAAAGCGCATTCAAGGCATAGCGGCAGGACAATTCGGAGTGATATATTCCCCCGATGCCAGATTGTGTCTTGGCAGCGGAGTGATAATAGAGGATTAGGCAAAACCTATTACGAGAACCCCTGTGA
>DXGG01000239.1 GCA_019114015.1 Candidatus Onthomorpha intestinigallinarum
CAATATACTTGTTCATGTTGCGCCCGACCGTATGCGCCACCTCCAGAACATATCTCAAATCCGCACTGCCGTCCTCATCGGGCGGAGTACCCACAGCACTGAACACCACATCCACATCGTCCAACACCGAAACCAAATCAGTAGAAAATTTCAACCTCTTCGCAACAACATTCCGTTGTACCATATCTTCCAAACCCGGCTCATAAATAGGCATGTGCCCGTTTTGAAGATCCTTTATTTTCTTTTCATCGACATCAATGCAGGTAACATTTATACCCATTTCTGCAAAACAAGTTCCTGAAACGAGTCCTACATATCCTGTACCTACTATCGCTATATTCATAACTTTATATATAAATTATCCCCCATTTTTACAACCTTCCGTCAACCGTCTGTCTCGGCAAGAAACTCTTCACGTCATAAACAACATGCTTGTCTTTCAACAGCGAGCTTACATCCAGGTCTGTGAACTGTTTGTGAGCCACTGCCAATATTGCAGTGTCGAACTTCCGCTCGGGCAGACTGTTCAACACCTCCACACCATACTCGTGCATTGCCGTAGCAGGATTTGCCCAAGGGTCGTAGACGCTTATGTTAAGGTTATATTCCTTCAGTGCCTTTATGATATCCACCACCTTGGTATTGCGCACATCAGGGCAGTTTTCCTTGAAGGTGAATCCCAATATTATTATATCCGAACCCAGGACCTGTATGCCTTTCTTCAACATAAGCTTTATGGTCTGGTTGGCAACATACTCGCCCATGGAGTCATTGGTCCTTCTGCCTGCAAGTATTATCTCCGGATTGTATCCGTGACGCTGTGCACACTGCGCCAGATAGTATGGATCCACACCTATGCAGTGACCGCCCACAAGACCGGGCTGGAACTTAAGGAAGTTCCACTTGGTCGATGCCGCCGCCAATACATCCTGGGTATCTATACCCATCCTTGTGAATATCTTGGACAGTTCGTTTACAAAGGCTATGTTTATGTCTCTCTGGGAATTCTCTATCACCTTTGCGGCTTCCGCCACCTTGATGGACGGTGCAAGATGCGTTCCCGCAACTATCACAGAGCTGTACACCTCATTCACCTTTCGGCCAATCTCCGGCGTAGAGCCTGAGGTAACCTTCTTTATCTTCTCCACCGTGTGCTCCTTGTCTCCTGGGTTTATCCTCTCTGGCGAATAGCCGGCATAGAAGTCCTGGTTGAACTTAAGTCCGCTCACCCTCTCCACAACGGGCAGACATTCATCCTCCGTCACTCCCGGATAAACCGTAGACTCATACACCACTATGTCCCCTCTGCCTATCACCTTGCCCACCGTCTCGCTCGCCTTGTACAATGGCGTAAGGTCCGGATTGTTGTTCTCGTCCACCGGCGTAGGCACTGCAACCACATAGAAGTTACAGTTGCGTATGTCCTCAATGTCGGACGAACACACAAAGCCGTATTTGTCTATGGCTTCCTGCAACAGTTCGTCGCTCACCTCAAGCGTTGCGTCATGTCCCTGCATAAGGGCCTTGACCCTTTCGGGGTTCATGTCAAATCCTACCGTCCTGTACTTTGTCGAAAACAGTCTTGCCAAAGGCAGACCCACATATCCCAAGCCTATTACGGCTATCTTTATATCGCTGTTCATGTCTTATGTGTTTTATCTGTTTTATTTCAAATTGTCCCAATACCATCTGCAGGCCTCTCTCAATCCGTCCCGCATGGAATACTCCGGAGCATATCCCAACAAGGCCCTGGCCTTGTCTATCGATGCCAAAGAATGCGGTATGTCGCCTGCCCTGACCGGTCCGTGCGTAGGCTCTATGTCTGCTATAGCAGGATCAAACTCGCTGAGAAACTCCTTCAAATAGGTCACAAGCTGGTTGAGTGTAGTGCGTTCACCGTATGCAGTATTGTATATCTGGTTCACCGCGTCAGGATTGTCCGTACCCATGGCAAGCATGTTCATCTGCACCACGTTCTTTATATATGTGAAATCTCTCGAATAGTCTCCGTCTCCGTTTATGTTTGGTCGCTGATGGTTCATGAACTGCTTAACGAACAAAGGGATAACCGCAGCATAAGCACCGTTGGGGTCCTGTCTGCGTCCGAACACGTTGAAATAACGCAATCCTATGTACTCCATGCCATAGCTGCGTGCAAACACGTCGGCATACAACTCGTTCACATATTTTGTTATGGCGTAGGGCGACAAGGGTCTGCCTATCACATCCTCCACCTTGGGCAGGCTCTTGCTGTCCCCGTAGGTAGAACTGCTGGCCGCAAACACAAAACGCTTCACTCCTGCGTCTCGTGCAGCTATCATCATGTTGAGAAAGCCCGATATGTTCACAGCATTGGTCGTGGCAGGGTCCTTGAGCGAACGGGGCACCGAACCCAATGCCGCCTCATGCAGCACATAATCAACCCCCTCAACCGCCCTTCGGCAGTCCTCCATCTGTCTTATGTCTCCCACTATCAGCTCAAACCTTTCGTGATAGTTTTGCATAAGAGGTATTATGTTTTCCATGTGGCCTGTAGCGAAATTGTCCAGACAAACCACACTGTCGCCCCTTTCCAGAAGCGCCTCACACAAATTGGAGCCTATGAATCCTGCTCCACCCGTAACCAATACTCTTGACATATATATTCTTTATTTATCTCTTGCAATACATATCCTCATAATACTTCTCGTACTCGCCGCTGGTTATGTTGTCCATCCACTGCTGGTTGTCCAGATACCAGCGCACCGTCTTCTCTATTCCTTCTTCAAACTGAAGGCTTGGCTTCCAACCGAGCTCATCCCTCAGCTTGGAGGCATCTATCGCATAGCGCAAATCATGCCCTGCCCTGTCCTTCACATAGCTTATAAGCCTCTCGCTCTCTCCTTCCCTGCGGCCCAGAAGCCTGTCCGTCGTCTTGATTATCACCTTTATCAAATCTATGTTCTTCCACTCGTTGAAGCCCCCTATGTTGTAGGTATCACCGGTCTTGCCCTTGTGAAATATGAGGTCTATGGCCCTCGCATGGTCCTCCACATACAGCCAGTCCCTCACGTTCTCTCCCTTGCCATAGACCGGCAGCGGTCTTCCGTGTCTTATGTTGTTGATGAACAATGGTATCAGCTTCTCCGGAAACTGATAGGGACCATAGTTGTTCGAACAGTTGGTCACTATGGACGGCATGCCGTATGTGTCATGAAAGGCCCTGACGAAATGATCCGACGAAGCCTTGGAGGCCGAATAGGGTGAATGCGGGTCATATCTGGTATTCTCCGTAAAGAGTGTGGAATCGAATCCCAATGCCCCGTACACCTCGTCGGTCGATATGTGGTAAAACATCTTTCCTTCATATCGTCCCTCCCACGCACGCCTTGCAGCCTCCAGCAGCGTCAGTGTTCCCATGACATTGGTGCGCGCAAAGGTGAAAGGATCCTTGATTGAGCGGTCCACATGACTCTCGGCCGCAAGATGTATTATGCCGTCTATGTCGTTGTCCCTCATTATGCCAAGCATGGTATCGAAATCGCACACGTCCGCCTTGACAAAACGGTAGTTCGACCTGTCCTCTATGTCTTTCAGATTGGCAAGATTGCCGGCATAGGTCAGTTTGTCCACATTGTATATGGTGTAATCCGGATATTTCTCCACAAACAGACGCACCACATGCGAGCCTATGAATCCGGCTCCTCCCGTCACTATTATGTTTCTTCTCACTTGTTCAATAAATCAAAAAGATATTGTCCGTACTGGTTCTTGGCCATCAGTTCGGCCTGTCTGCGCAAATTGTCCCTGTCTATCCAGCCGTTTGTATAGGCTATCTCCTCCAGACAGGCTATCTTTAGTCCCTGACGTTTCTCTATCACCTCCACGAACGTGGAAGCCTCGCTCAATGAATCGTACGTTCCCGTGTCAAGCCATGCAAAGCCCCTGCCCAACTGCTGCACCAAAAGGCTGCCTTCTTCCAGAAAACGCTGGTTGACCGTCGTTATCTCCAGCTCTCCGCGGGCCGAAGGCTTTATGTTCCTGGCCACGTCCACCACCTTGTTGGGATAAAAGTACAGACCCACAACAGCATAGTTGCTCTTGGGTTTTTCGGGTTTTTCCTCTATGCTTACAGCCTTGTTGTCTGCGTCAAACTCCACAACACCGTAACGTTCCGGATCGTTAACCCTGTAACCGAACACCGTTGCCTTGCCGCTGCGTTCAGCATCCTCCACAGCCTTTTCAAGCATTGGCACAAATCCTCCTCCGTAGAATATATTATCACCCAATACAAGGCAGGCACTGTCCCCGCCTATGAACCTCTCCCCTATTATGAAAGCCTGCGCAAGACCGTCAGGCGAGGGTTGCTCGGCATATTCAAACCTTACGCCATAGTCCGACCCGTCACCCAAAAGACGACGGAAAGCAGGCAAATCCTCAGGCGTGGAAATGATGAGTATGTCCCTTATTCCGGCCAGCATAAGAACCGACACGGGATAATATATCATCGGTTTGTCGAATATGGGCAACAACTGCTTGCTGACTCCCTTGGTTATGGGGTAAAGCCTTGTGCCGCTGCCTCCGGCCAATACTATTCCTTTCATTTACAACTCCTTAGCTTCACGATACGGCAAAGCCACGTCAGTCACATTTCACAAAAGACTGACACGACAATCAACATAACCGCCTGCAAAGATAGTAAAATTTTCTTAACTCAAAGCAAAAAAAACGATATTTTCCCGCATTACAGTCCAAGAGTCTGATTTTCCAAGCATTAAAACATTAGTCCCGATTTCCTTGCCAAAATTCCATAACGTATTATTTGTAAAAGATAAACATTATGTCTAAAGAACAAAAGCATGAAGTTCTTATACTGACCGTAAACGAGGAAATGTTTGAGATACCTCCATATCACGCGGTATTGGAACATGTTCCTGTACGAAAACTTCCAGAAACCGGGTCTGAAATGATAAACATCGTATCTTCTGACATCACCCTTGCGCTCGGTGGCCCTTACATCCCCAATCACGGTACGGTAAAAAGCCGTGACCTTTCCGCTCACCGCCATGACAAAACGCTCGTAAAGCCTTGCCCAAAGGTCCATGTCCTCCCCTCTTGCAAGTCTTTCGTCGAATCCGCCCGCCTCCATAAGGCAGTCCCTCCTTACCGCTACGGAAGAGGAACAGAGAACCCTCTGCCCTTTCAGCAGTCTGAGGTAATAGTCCTTCACCATGCCGTCGCCTCCCCCTTCGGGAGCCGGTGACAATATTCTTTCCAGACCCTCGTCCGTCGTAAGGGCGGCATAGTCCGTGGAAAGCACCCCGGCCTCTGGGTATTTCCGGTGCAGCTCTGCCAGGGTCTGAAGATGAAACCTGTTCCAGACATCGTCCCCGTCCAGAAAGGCCACCCACTCTCCCCGAGCCTCCGCAACGCCTCTGTTGCGCGCCGAGGACACTCCCCCGTTCCGCTTTCTCACAAGCCTTATGCGGGCATCATCAAAGCTCTTCACCACATCCGCACCGCCGTCTGTCGAGCCGTCATCCACAACCACCAGTTCAAAATCCACCATTTCCTGTTTCAATATGCTCTCAATGCACATGCCTATGCTTTTGGCCTTGTTGTACAGGGGAACAACCACGGTAAACATCATATCTCACCCTCCAAAGCCGAAAACAAAAACTCCTCGCTCACCGTCCTGAAACCGCAAAGA
>DXGG01000240.1 GCA_019114015.1 Candidatus Onthomorpha intestinigallinarum
GAATCCGTTTTTTTCTTTTCTGAATCCATTTTTCTAGAATTTGATTTCGTTTTCACAGCTTGAAGGAGTATTCTTCCGCTATGTCCTCCAATTGCAGTGCATCCTCAAGGGAATATTCCCCTATGCGCGTCCTGCAAAGGGAATCCAGATAAGCGCCGCTCCCCAAAGCAAGACCGAAATCCCTTGCAAGACTCCTGATATACGTCCCTTTGCTGCACACTATGCGGAAACCGACACGAGGCATTTCGATGTCCGTTATCTCAAAGCTGCTTATCGTTATCGTACGCGGTTTTATCGCTACATCCTTCTGCTCCCTTGCAAAATCGTATGCTCTCTTCCCTCCTATCTTCACAGCTGAAAAAACGGGCGGAATCTGTTCCTGTTCCCCTATAAAGGATTGGGCAGTATCCAGAATATTTTGGCTGCTTATATGTTTCGTATCGTAAACACAATCCACCGGTTTTTCCCTGTCAAAACTGGAAGTGGTAGCTCCGAGGAAGAAAGTTCCCGTATATTCCTTTTCCCTGGCCTGAAACATCTCTATCTGTTTGGTATATTTCCCCACGCACAAAATCAGAAGACCCGTTGCCAAAGGATCCAGTGTTCCTGCGTGACCTATCTTTATTCTCTTGGTATGGAAATGATTCTTAAGGATATACTGTACTTTCTTTACCGCCTGAAAAGACGTCCATCCGTAGGGTTTGTCCAACAGGATAAAACCTCCCTTTTCAATATCTATCATCCACCTGAATTTTAAGCCACAGAAAGGTCAACGCCGCAAAGCATCAGTATTATGATTGCCGCTCCCACGATTATCCTGTAATAACCGAACAGTTTGAAACCGTGTCTTGTCAAAAAGCTTATAAAAAACTTTATGGCGAGAATTGCAACTATAAAAGCGACTACATTACCCAGAACAAGGGTTGACAGATTGTCCGAAAGCATTTGTACCCCTCCCGGTTCCAAAACGGCCTGCATGAGCTTGTATCCTGTCGCGGCCAGCATGGTAGGCACTGCAAGAAAGAAGGAAAACTCGGCTGCGGTCTTCCTTGAAAGTCTCTGGCTCATTCCTCCGACGATAGTAGCCATCGAACGGCTTACTCCCGGTATCATGGCTATGCATTGTGCCAATCCTATAAAAAAACTCTTTTTATATGTTATCGTTTGGTCAGGGTCGGTTTTGCCGAAAATCTTGTCGACGAACAACATGAATATTCCACCAACTATAAGCATGACGGCAACTACCAAAACATTTTCCAAAACCGAATCTATAAAGTCACCTGCAAGGAATCCGACAACGGCCGCAGGAAGAAACGCAACCAGTAATTTCCAATAAAAATTCAACGTTTGGAAGAATCTTCTCCAATATATCACCAATACGGACAATATGGCTCCAAACTGTATGCAGACGGTAAACAGTTTGACGAAATCGGTACTTTTGACTCCCAGTATCCCCTGGGTGATTATCATGTGACCTGTTGATGAAACGGGCAGAAATTCGGTAAGACCCTCTACGACAGCTATTATTATCGTTTCTAAAACATCCATTCCTCTATTTGTTTTTTGTCATTATTGCATAAACCTCAACTATCAATCCCGCCATTATAAGAAGCGGTGCCACCACAAGCCTTCTTGCGTTGAACAGCGCCTCATTGAAATAATCCGGATCCTTGCTGCCTCCTCCGGAAAGCAATATGTAACCTGCCGCAAGTATAATCAGTCCTATTGTCATGATTATGTAATTCCGTTTTCCGAAAGCAAAGTTCTTTTTGTTTTCCTGTTTATTGTTTTCCATTACCATATTTTTGTTTTTTTATCTGTACAATCTGCTACTTTTCAAATTCATGCTTCTTCTTACTGCCGAATATGTAAATGTAAGTGAGAGCAATACACCCAAAACTATTATTAAAACGGCCAGAACGGCATAAATCTTCAAATGAGAGTTCAAATCGAATCCTTCAAACTGTTTGTAAATCCAGAACAATACGCCTGCAAGCAACACATCTGCCGTAAAGCCTCCGATAAATCCGAGGAAGAAACCTCTGGCAATAAACGGTCTCCTTATGAAACCGGCCTTTGCTCCCACAAGTTCCATGGAACGTATCTGCAATCTCTTGTTGTTTATAGTCAACCTTATGGTATGGTTTATCAAGGTTATGGCTATGAAAAGCAAACATAAAAACAATATGAATATAAAGGCACTGATATTGTATATTGTGTCGT
This sequence comes from Candidatus Onthomorpha intestinigallinarum, assembly GCA_019114015.1. GTDB lineage: Bacteria > Bacteroidota > Bacteroidia > Bacteroidales > P3 > Onthomorpha > Onthomorpha intestinigallinarum. The sequence goes on from DXGG01000240.1 coordinate 2,224, forward strand.
TTATGTCCGTAACAAGGTCATGTCTGTAATCCACTATATCTACAATATCCTTTGATTCCACGGAAACGATGAACTGTCTTATTTCCGATATATTCAATGCCTTGGCTTTAAGATTGACCTCTATGGATGCCTGATAAGGATTGACACCGTCCAATACGCTTAAGTGCTCCTCACCCATTATTTTATTCATCATCTGCGCCGCCTGTTCGGATGAAACGTACTTTGTGGATTTGACACGTGAGTTCGACGCTATTTCTTTCTCCAGTTCCAAAGCCTTTTCCTTTGTCGTCTCAGGGTTGAGATATACGGTAAAGGATACCTGTTCCCTTATTTCATTCGATATGATGTAAGTATGATAGATAAACAGCAATATGAAACCCAAAAGAAACATCACAAGTGATATGCTCAATGCTGTCGAAAAATTTACGCTCCAAAGAATGAACGTCTTGTTTCTATGTCTTTTTCCCATGACTGTACCATTGTTTCGGCAAAAGTACAAAAAAAATTATGAAATTAATTATCCGAATCTTTGTTTGGTGTGTTTTTTGTAGATTTGCAGGTGTAAAAAAGATTCAGCGACATGGATAATGTGGTAATAGAAAAATTCGGGGGAGCCTCGATAAACAGTGCTTCTGCGGTAAGGAACGTGATTACGATACTACAACGACCAACGGACCGGAAACGTGTAATTGTAGTGTCAGCCATGGGCAAAACGACGAATGCATTGGAAAAGGTAGTCAACATGTGGCATAAAAACAAGCGATTCAACTACGAGGAATTTGAACGTATAAAGGAATATCACAGAGGAATAGCAGAGGAGTTGTTCAACCAAAATACTCTCGAATCCGTTCTGAAACAATTGAACGACATATTCGAACAAATTGAAGAAAGGATAAAAACATTGAATCCTTTGGACTACAATTTCCTTTATGACAACATAGTTTCGTACGGAGAAAGACTGTCAAGCACCATAGTATCATTATATATGGACTATGTACATATGAAACACCGTTTGGTTGAGGCTCAAAACTACATCAAGACCGACAATACATTCAGGGCTGCGCAAGTTGACTGGAAACAGACACGGAAATCAATAGACAAAGATTTCAATTATCTGTTCGATGAAAGCGACCTGATTCTGACCCAGGGATTCATAGGTTCCACCCGCGAGGGATATACGACTACTCTCGGCAGGGAGGGCTCTGACTATTCCGCGGCCATATTTGCCTATTGTCTGGATGCGGATTCCCTTACCATTTGGAAAGATGTAAACGGTCTGATGAATGCAGACCCCAAGAGAATGGAAAATACCGTAAAACTGAACATAGTTCCATACAAGGAAGCAATAGAATTGTCCTACTACGGAGCCTCAATAATTCATCCAAAGACAATAAAACCATTGGAAAACAAATCCATTCCTCTTTACGTTCGTTCATTCAACAATCCCGAACTTCAAGGCAGCATTATCTGTCACGGAGAACAGGTGGTGCCCTTGGTACCGAACTATATTTTCAAGGAAAAACAAACATTGCTTTCCGTTTCGACAAAAGATTTCTCATTTATAGCCGAAGATAACATATCGAATATATTTTCCATATTGTCGAAACACGGAGTGAAAGTCAATCTTATACAGAATTCCGCACTGACTTTTTCTGTGTGCTTTGAGCACAGCGAATTCGTACTGCAAAATCTGATAGAAGATTTACAACAATTCTACAATGTAAAATACAATAATGATTTACAATTGATAACGATAAGACACTATACGGAAGACTCCATAAAAGAAGCTACCAGAAATTCAAAAATATTGATAGAACAGAAAAACAGAGTAACCATACAGTGTTTAATCAAACCTGAAACCGAATCTGCATAACAAATCAAGAAGAGAAGGGAAATAGTTTTTTTTCAATTTCTCGACTTGTTGTCTTGTATGCCATTCAACTTTCACTATTCCCTCATCATATTGGGGGAACAGTTTTTCATCGCTACTTGACTCCATTCTGTACCAGTGAGTTTCCTTTATTTCCCTTGCACATCTCATATTGTAAACATGATAGGTGACACCAACCTTTTCTTTAAGAACAAGTTTTTTTATTCCCGTCTCCTCCATGACTTCTCTCAAGGCCGTGGTTTCCAAATTCTCCCCTTTTTCCCTGTGCCCTTTTGGAAGGTCCCAATGAGAGGCACGAAATATGAACAAATACTGTCCTTTTTCGTTTTCGACAATTCCACCTGCGGCTTGAACGAATTTCAATTCCGAAGTCACCCGCTTGAACACCTCTTCGATATCAATATTTTTAACAATAATTACAATATCATCCTCGAATTCCTCTCTTAAAAAGACAGGAAAATCTATACGATCGATAGTTGTTGGATCACAAACGATTAGACTTTTTCCCTCAAAAGAAACATTGTTCAAACCGTCTTTTATTATACAAACGTTGTTGTGTTTATTGAAAATGTTGTACCTTTGCATCATGATTACAAATAAAGAAACAGCTGTTCAGGCAGCAAGATTTTTATTGCAAATTAAAGCAATAAAATTGAATAATGAAAATCCGTTCACATGGGCTTCCGGAAGGAAGTCTCCCATTTATTGCGACAACAGGGTAACTCTTTCTCACCCTGAAATAAGAACTTACATAAGACAACGGTTCGTTTCAATCATCAATGACATTTGCGCTGACGTGGATGTTATTGCGGGCGTTGCAACTGGTGGCATAGCACACGGTGTTCTGGTTGCACAGGATTTGGGCAAACCATTTGTGTATGTGCGTCCCGAAGAAAAGAAACACGGTTTGAACAACAAGATAGAAGGAGAAGTAAAAAGCGGTCAATCGGTTTTTGTTATAGAAGACTTGATTTCAACCGGGAAAAGCAGTTTGCAAGTTGTGGAATCGTTGAGGGAACATGGTTGCATCGTAAAGGGAATGGCCGCCATTTTCACATATAATTTGGAAGTGGCAAAACAAGCCTTCGAACAAGCGAATGTACAGTTGGAGACAATCACGGATTATCACACGCTTATAGATGTTGCGGCAGAAGAGAACTTCATAAAAACAAAAGATTTGGAATCCCTTACGGAATGGAGGAAGAATCCAGAAGCATGGAGTGAAATGCAATTAAACAAGTAGTTATATTTAACAAAACAAGAATGGTGAGGCGTTACATCTTTATGCAAACGCCTTTTTTTATAATCAAACGATATGACCAAGATAGAAAGCAAAACAGTAGAAATAAAAAGAGACAAGGAATTCGTGTACAATTTCCTTTCAAACTTCTCCAATTTCAATTCCGTATCCCATGAAAAACTTGAAAACCTGAAAGTCACGGACGACAAATGTTCCTTCACCGTAAAAGGCATGGGCGATTTCGGCCTTAAAATAATAGCACGCAATCCACATGACTCGATAACAATAATAAACGACCCGGAGGTGAATTCTTCAATCCCCGTGAACTTTATCCTTTCCTTCAACTTCAAATCAACAGACTATTACGTATGCCAAACCACCATCACGGTTGAACTTGATGCCAATCCCTTCATTGCAATGGCCGTAAAAAAGCCCGTTGAAAAAGCCGTAAACACTTTGGCAGAGGCTCTAAAGACCCGTTTGGAAATGATCATGTAAAATGAGAGTAGCATCTTTTGTCTTTATATTGCTTTGGGGTGCAACCGCAGTATTGGCACAAAAGGAAAATCCTTTGATGTTCGACCATTGCTCGGAAGATATATCTGCCTCTGTAATAAAAGACTTCAACAAAGCTTTTAAATCCTTCTTAAAAAAAGAATACGATAAAGCCATACCTCAACTGAAAACAATAATCGAAACCGAACCTGATTTTGCAAGTCCTTACTTTATAATGGGTTTGATAGGGGTTGAAAAGGACAATCCCAAAATGATAGAAAAATACTTCCCATTGGTATACAGACTTTGCCCTCAGTACAACCACCCACTGTTATTTTACTACCTCGGACTGATAGACTACAGCAACGAAAAGTTTCAGTCCTCCTCAAAACATTTTGAACAATTCCTGCAATTGAGTCTGCACCAGGAAGAATACTCTCTATTGCAGACAAAAGCCATAAACTACATACAATGGAACGACTTTTTGCATGAAGCCGTGGACAACGTGTTTCCTTTCAAGCCTGAAATAATCCATGAAATCTCCACGGACGAAGATGAACAGCAGGCAACCGTAAGTACAGACGGCAACCATATATTTTTCAGTCGGAAAGTCAAAACGATGGAAAACGGTCGCGACTCGTTTTACAAACAGAACGCTTTTACCATAAAAAAGACCCTTTGCCTGTCAAGCAAAAACGAAGACGGAGAATTTGACAGAGGATTTCCCGTACAGGACTTGAGAAACATTCATCCTTCATTCGGACGCGTCAGCCTGACGGCGGACAACAAAGAGATGTATTTCTCCATGTTTCACAAACACAACAACACTTCAAGTTACGACATATTCCGCTGTGAAAACATAAACGGATATTGGAGCGAACCCGAAAGAGTAGAAACAATAAATTCGTCCTCAGCCAACGAAATACAACCACATATATCTTCCGATGGCAATACCCTTTACTTTGCAAGCAACAGAGAGGGAAGCACGGGAGGCTATGACATTTGGGTAAGTCACAAAAGCAAAAACGGAACATGGATGCGTCCTTCCAACATGGGCAAAAGAATCAACACTCCCGGAGATGAACTGTCTCCTTTCCTGCATCCGGACAATCAGAGTTTTTATTTCAGTTCGGACGGATGGAAATCCATAGGCGGCAAAGACCTGTTTTACATCAACCTGAATGACAGAGAGATGACAGAGCCTAAAAACATAGGTGCCGCAATCAATACCGAAGACGATGAACAGGAAATATTCCTATTGAAGGACGGTCTGACCGCATACAGAACCATAAAACAGAACGGCAAGAAAGACTATGACATATGCACCTATCCGTTGCCTCAATCCGTACGGGCAAAAGAGGTTTTTGTTCTTCCGGGGAAAATAACGGACAATGAATCCGAAGAAAAAAAAGCACAAATCCTACTCACAGATTTATCGGACAACTCAACCGTAAGTTATTACAGCAATTTGCATGACGGGGAATTTGCCCTGGCATTGGTCAAATCGGATGATTATTTCATTAGCATAAAAAAAGAGGGATACGCATACCTGTCCATGTTTCTGGATGCAGAAAAAGACAGTATAAAAATGGAAATAAAGCAGATACAAACCGGCAGAACCTACCCGCTAAACGGAATAAACCTTAACGACAAAGGCGAACTGACAGAAAAAAGTATCTATGTATTGAATGATTTCATGAAATTCCTAAAGGAAAATCCGAAAATAAGAATACAATTAATAGGAGAGAATGAATGTTGTGAAAAAGTATCATTTTATCTCACAAAGAGCGGTATAAGAAAAGACAGAGTCAATGAACTGTTCCTTTCAAAGGATTCTCCGACCCTGTCATACAAGATAGAATGAAAACAATGCCGTCAAAACATATCCTGTTTCTTTAAGAATTCAAGATAATTCTTTCCGAAGACGAGAGCATCCTCCTTTTTGTACCTGACATTTGTAAACACCTGAGCAAGGTTTTCCTGTTTTGATTCCTCTATGTACTTACGTATTTGAGGCAAATCTTCGAAGTCCTTGTACAATTCGTTTATATCATCTGCGGAATAATCCTTGTAAGATTCATAATGCACCACCGCATTCAAGGGTAACCGCTCAGTAAGTCCGGGATTCTCTTTTGGATAACCCATCGTTATAGTAGTTATCGGCACGACCCCTTTGGGCAAGTTGAAAAACTCGGCTATCGGTTCCGCCATATAAGTGACCGTTCCCAAATAACATATGCCCAAACCAAGACTTTCGGCCGCATCACACATGGCTTGGGTACATATTGTAGCATCAACAGTTCCTACATTCAACCATAAAAAATTGTTGTAGCTCACCGGTGCATTCCTGTTTTGACAATACTTGTGAAATCTGTTCACATCCGCACAAACCGTAAGCACAACGGGAGCCTCACGTACCATCGGTTGGTTAAAATGAAGCTTACACAATTCTTGTTTTCTCTGCTTGTCTTTTGTTACAATAATGCTGTATATCTGCATATTGCCGCAATTGGAAGCTCTTACACCTGCCTCAATAACGGTATTCAATACATCCTGAGGTATATCCTCTTCCGTATATTTCCTTACGGTCCTTCTGTTCAACAATGATTCTATCAGTTTCCTATCCATAACACACTCATAATTTTAATCCATAAATTCTTCCTTGTCTTTCAGTTTGGACACAAGATATTTCCACGAATAACTATCAGGTTTCAACACCTTGAAAGAATATTTCTTTCTGCTTTTGTTAGTCAGCCTGTTTGAACGCACAGTAGGATTCATCATACGAAAATACTTGTAAGAAGAATAGCCTATCTGTTTTGAAAAAGCTATCATGTCATTTATCGTCGTATCGATTGTTACCACATCGTATTCAAGCGGTTGGTGACAGTCTTTTTTTCTTACGTAAAAACCGTACTGTTTGGGATTTTCCATAAGAATCTTATAAGCCAATATCCTGTAAACATAACGGGATGTCTCAGTATTTATGCTCAACTCCCAATATGAGTTGCAGTTCTGCTGTTTAAGTCTCGAAGCCAGTCCGTTTTCCCCGCAATTGTATGCCGCGCAGGCCAACGTCCAACTGCCAAACCTGCTATAAGAATTCTTAAGATACTTGACAGCCGCAACAGTAGATTTGTCCAAATCATATCTTTCATCCCATTCATCATTTACCTCCATACCATATTTCTTTGCAGTTGCCGGCATAAACTGCCAAAAACCCGCCGCTTTGGCAGGAGATACAACATCGGCCAAAGCACTTTCCGCAACAGCAAGATATTTCAAATCATCAGGTGCGCCCAAAGTCTTAAGATCCTTTTCTATATCAGGCATAAAACGCCATGATCTTTTAAGCACCATGAAAGTAACGCTGTGTTGATACATTATTGAGGTAAGTTCCCGGTCCAAGGCTTCTCTGACAAATACATTGTCCAATGGTACCCGCTCGCCGCAAAAACTCAAGCTTGAAGGAATTGGTGCGGAAAACTGGTGAAGATGTTTATTCAACACATCCCGATATGCCTTGTCCTCAGAGGGCTTGTCGGATGCTCTGATGAAAAAGTGCATGCTTATCGCACAAACACTGAGTACTATCGCACAAACACTGAGTACTTTGAAAACCGTATTTTTTCTCATAAAAACAAGTACTTTTCAATCAACAAAGATACAACAAAAAACAAAGTGACTGAATAAAAATTCATACCTTTGCCGAAAATAAAACCAACACAGGCAGACAATATGACAAAAAGACTATTCGGCTTGATTGTTCTACTGTTGACAACAAGTGTGATACAAGCACAAGTATTATCCGAAAGCAAGAAAAAAGAAATCCTGACCAATTACCAAAAACATATCAAAAACATATCCGCGATAAGCAGCGAAAACGTTGACATGATGCCCGTATATCAATATCAACTTGAGTCTGCGAACATATTTATGGAAGGAAACCAGAAACGCAACAGCGACAACGACATATACGCAAGATGGATAGAAC
>DXGG01000241.1 GCA_019114015.1 Candidatus Onthomorpha intestinigallinarum
CCATTTCCGCAATATATTCGGCCTCCCTTCGTTTTGAACACCAAACCGACGGCAGCAAGGGATGGCATCAGATGTACAACTACCCTTCCTACGGAATGGGAATCTATTTCGCCAAGTTCAGCGTACCGAACCAACTCGGCAATCCCATATCACTTTACGGCTTTCTGTCCTCCACCCTTTACAGACACGGCAGATTTGTGTTGAAGACGGATTTTTCCCTCGGACTTGCATTCAATTGGGAACATTTTTCAAGCAGCAACACCTTGAACGTGGCAATGGGAGGACCGCTGTCGTGCTACATAGATGCGGCAATAGTGGCCTATTACAACATGTGCAATCATTTCGACCTCGGCATGGGTCTTGCTCTGTCGCATTTCTCAAACGGAGCATTGAAAAAACCCAACAAGGGAATCAATGTACTCTCTCCCAAACTCGTATTCAAATACAAGCCATACGACAACATCAGACTAAAGATTACCGAGAAACCGCGTTCGGAGTCATATTTTGAAAATCTGACCACATTCTTTTTCGGTGCGCACGACGTACAGACGGTGATAAATCCGACGAAGGAAAACGAATCATACGAAAACCATTCTTACCTTGTGTTCGGACTGGACGACAAATTCCTCAGACGGTTCAACCTCAAACATTCCCTCGGTCTTGGCATAGGCATAGGATACAACCAGTATGTCGGAACGGAATACAGGATAGAAAACGACAGAATGGTCTTTTCGGAAATACCGGTGATGCAACGGTTTCATCTCAGCGCGTACATAAGCTACGAATACAGAATACACCGCCTTGCCATACTGCTCGAACCGGGTATTTACATATACAAGAACGAGAGCGACAAATCCGAGAACTTTTTCCAGAGGATAGGATTCAGGCATTACCTCTCGGACAGTTTCTTTTACGGAGTTTCGTTGCGTGCGGCCTATTTCAGCGTTGCCCAATACATAGAATGGACGATAGGTTACAGAATCAACGGCATAGGACGATAAAAACGGCTCTTATCCCTTTCTGAATCCGTTTTTCTCTTTTCTGAATTCATTTTTTTCTTTCTTTGTTCGACGAAAGCGGAATTTGATTACGGTAAAGCAAGCATTGGAATTTGTTTCGTACATTTGCAAAAAAGAAAGGCTTGACCTATGCGGATACCTTCAAACAAGATAAAGGACATAATAAGATTTGCACATCAGGAACTCGACGGTCTGTACCCGGAAGGAGAAGTGGATTCCATGACAAGAATTCTGCTCGAGGAAGTATCCGACCGACCTCTTGCCGAACTGCTCGCGGACAAGGAGCAAACCGTAAACGAGTCGGACCTTCTCACAATCAACTTCGCAATCAAGGACCTCAAGAAAGAAAAACCCTTGCAACAGATATTGGGCTACTGCGACTTTGCAGGAGTAAGAATAAATTTGAACAGAAAGGTTCTCATCCCAAGGGTTGAAACCGAGGAACTGACCATGATGATAATAAGGGAAAACAAGGGCAGATGCGGACTGAAGATATTGGACGCATGTTGCGGAAGCGGTTGCATGGCCCTTGCACTTGCAGGAAATATTCCGGAATCGGTAGTGACGGCAGTGGATTTGAGCATGGAGGCAATTGAACAGACAAGGGAGAATGCCCAAGCCAATGCGCTGAACGTCGAGGTTGTTGCGGCCGACGTGTTCTCGGACATGCCCTTTGACACTTGTTTCGACATCATAGTGTCAAACCCTCCCTACGTAAGGGAAAGCGAGAAGGCAATGATGCGCAACAATGTACTCTTGTACGAACCCCATTCGGCACTGTTTGTAAAGGACGAAGACCCTTTGACGTATTACAGGGCCCTATGCCGCATTGCGGACAGGCATTTGAGACAAGGAGGAGTCTTGTATCTTGAGATAAATGAAGGGCTTGCCGAACAGACCGAAGCCATATTCAAACCGAAATACGACACCCTGCTCTCAAAGGATTTGAGAGACAAGTATCGTTTTCTGCGGGTGCGTAAGGTCTGAACGGTATCAGTATTTCTCTTCGGATTCGGCCAGTTCTTCGGAACTGAGCCTTTTTTTGTTCATTTTTCTCCACACATAGGCTATGTAAGCCAATACCACCGGTATTCCAAGGCTCACAAAGGCCATAACCTTTAAGGTAAAGAAACTCGAACTGCTGTTTTCGATAGTAAGGGAAGACTGTAAATCGGTCAGGGAAGGGTAATAGGCCGTATTGTTCCAGGCGGCCAGCAGCATAAGGGCAAGGGTTGCCAATACGCTTCCAGTTCCGGCAGGCCATATTCCCCGTTTGTAGTCTTTTCTTGCAAGGGTTCTGACAAGCGAATAGAGCAACAAAGCCACGGCAAGAAGCAAAAGCGCTGCGACAAGAGGCATGTCCGCAAGGTTTTGCAGATATTTGTATTGTACGGTGTGAATCTGTCCGTCAGCAGGGGTGTAGGAGCAGGCCGGAGATAACATCAGATGTACGAAGAAAGCGACAAAGCACAGGAGAAAGGCTGCTGCGTTGAACGGTATCCTTTTTCTGGCCTTGAGTACGAAGGATTCATCGTCCACTGAGTTGATGATGTATTGCAGTGCAAGGTATCTGCAAAGGAAAAGTATGCTTAGGGCAAAGAGGATGTTCCAGATGTTTGCCAGTGCTTCCAATCCACGCCATGGACTTTGCCACTGAATCATCTGAGGTGCACTCATGGCGAATGCATCCCTGTTCACCGTAAAGGGAGCTCCGGTAAAGAAGACCGACAAGGCCGCAGCAAGCAGGAAAGGAGCCGCAAGACCGTTGAGAAACAGCATGAAACGGTATGTTTTCCTGCCGAAGATGTTTCCTGCCTTGGTTTGGAACTCGTAGCTTACCGCATGAAGCACGTAGGTGAACAGTATAATCATCCATAGAGCGTAACCGCCCGAGAAACTAGTGCTGTAAAACAAGGGGAAGGAAGCGAAAAAAGCTCCTCCGAAACAAACCAGCGTGGTAAAGGACAGTTCCCACTTGCGACCGGTGCAGTTGACCAAAAGCATTCTTTCCCGTTCGTCTTTGCAAAGGGAATAGATGAAACTGTTGCCGCCCTGTACAAAGAGCATGAACACCAATAATCCAGCCAGAAGCGATATTAAGAACCACCAATAATGCTGCAAGAACGAATATGTTATTTCCATGACATTATATTGTTTTTCGGTTTATTGTTAGTTTTGAGGACCTTTTCTTATCTGTTTGACCATTATGCCTATCATGGCCGAAAGCATTACGGTAAACAATATTGCAAAAATCATGAAAGTGGTCTGTACTCCCGATATCGATACGGAAGACACCCCTACCCCCACCGGCAGAATGTCCTGTATGGCCCACGGCTGTCGTCCCGCCTCGGCCACAATCCAACCGCTCTGTGCGGTTATGTAGGCAAGGAATATGCTGACAACGGCAAGATACTGCGTCCATCTGTACTTGTGCAGCATGTCCCTTTTCGACAAAAACAGCATGAGTGCAAAGAATACCACAAAGTAAGCGCCCAACAACACCATAACCCTGAAGGAATAGAAGCACAAAGGCACGTTTGGTACCGAGTCTTCAGCCTTGTCAATATATCCGTAACCGAAACAAGCGATGTTGTCGTTCAGTTCCTTTGCGTGTATGTTCATTGCCGCGGTGTCCTTTCCGGCTTTCGCCTGACGGTAAAGGGCAAGCGAATTTATGGCCTGACGGCCTTTGAGTTGTTTTTCCTCGAAAGACAAGGCTCTTTGGTTGTCACTATCCGTGTAACCGCCCTCTATTATGTCGCTTATTCCGGGAACATACCCGTCAAAGTCCCTTGTAGCCAGAAAGGACAGCATGTTCGGGATGGAAATCCTGAAAAGGAATTCTTTCTTGCCGTCGTCGTATGTTTTTTTATCCGGATTGAGCAGTCCCACCGCCACAAGGTCCTGCGATGTTCCTCCCTTGTACAG
>DXGG01000242.1 GCA_019114015.1 Candidatus Onthomorpha intestinigallinarum
CGTAAGGATATCCCTCAACGGTATGCCAGTTCTTTGCCCTTGCTATCGGAGGTTCTCCGCTTGCGGTCGGAAGATATTTGTCCACCTCAGGCAAAAGAAGCGGCACTTGTCCTCTCCCAGCGTTTCGGGCACGCCGTCCTTATAGTAAACCGGGAAAGGTTCGCCCCAATACCTCTGACGCGAAAATATTGCATCCCTGAGACGGTAGTTTGTGGTGCCGTATCCGATTCCATTGTCGGAAAGATACTTTATAATCCTGTCTATCGCCTGTTTTACCTCAAGTCCGTCGAGGAAAGAGGAGTTGACGACGGTGCCGCTTTTGGAATCCTTGCTTTCTGTCCATGCGGAGGTATCCTCCTGTTGCTCGCCATCGGGAACGACCACCTGTTTTACGGGAAGGTTGAAAGCTCTTGCAAAAGCAAAGTCACGACTGTCGTGTGCAGGCACTGCCATAACCGCTCCCGTACCGTAACCGGCCAAAACATAATCCGAAATCCATATAGGCACCCTTTCATTCGTCAAGGGATGAACTGCATAACTGCCGGTGAAAACGCCAGTAACCTTTTTCACTTCGGCCTGTCTTTCCCTTTCACTCCTGTTTTTGGCCCACCTGACATAGGTTTCCACCTCTTTTTTTCTATCTTCGGTCGTAATCCTTTCTATAAGTTCGTGTTCGGGACAAAGAACCATAAAGGTAACTCCGAACAAGGTATCGGCCCTTGTGGTGAACACTTCCAGACGTTCGCCGTTCTCCAATGTGAAATAAACGGCAGCACCGCGGCTTTTGCCTATCCAGTTTCTTTGAATCTCCTTTAGGGAATCCGTCCAGTCCAATGAATCAAGTCCCTGCAAAAGTCTTTCGGCATAAGCCGTTATTCTAAGGCTCCACTGTCTCATGGACTTTCTCTCGACCGGGTAACCGCCACGCACCGAAACGCCGTTTACCACCTCGTCATTTGCAAGCACCGTACCCAGTTCACTGCACCAGTTGACCATTGAATCAGACAGATAAGCCAGTCTGTAATTCATCAGAATATCGCTTTTCTCCCTGACGCCGAAAGAATGCCACTCCTCTGCACTAAAGACAAAAGGTTGGGAATTTGCCGCATTTATGTTGGCGTTGCCCTCCTTGGCAAACACCTCCTCCAGTTCGCTTATAGGTCTTGCCTGTTGTGCGTCGTTGCAGTAATAGCTGTTGAAAAGCCGAATGAAAATCCACTGCGTCCACTTGTAGTATTTAGGGTCGCATGTCCTTATCTCCCTGTCCCAGTCATAGGAAAGTCCCAATATGTCAAGCTGCTGTCTGTATCTGTTTATGTTCCTTTCCGTCGTTATAGCCGGATGCTGTCCGGTTTGTATGGCATACTGTTCGGCAGGCAAACCATACGCGTCATAACCCATGGGATGAAGTACGTTGAACCCTTTCAAACGCTTGTACCTTGCGAATATGTCCGAAGCGATGTAACCCAGAGGATGACCGACATGCAGACCTGCTCCCGAAGGATAGGGAAACATGTCCAACACATAGTACTTCGGCTTGTCGTCTCTTATTTCCGCCTTGAAGGTCTTGTGTTCTCTCCAATATTTCTGCCATTTAGGCTCTACTTCTCTGAAATTGTAATCCATATCTGTATGGTTTGTAATATTTATCTCAAATTCAATTCCACCACGTTTTCCACGTGCTGGGTGTGAGGAAACATGTCCACAGGTCTTATCCTACCCGTGTCGTACCTTTCCTTCAAAAGGCTCAAATCCCTTGCCTGAGTGGCGGGATTGCAACTGATGTAAACTATCTTGCGCGGTGCAAATTCCAACAGTTTGCGTACTACACTTTCGGCCATCCCCGCCCTCGGCGGATCGGTTATCACAACATCGGGACGTCCGTTGTTTCGGACAAACTCCTCCGTCAGCACCTTGGCCATATCCCCTGCATGAAAAGACGTATTGCCTATTTTGTTGCAAGCGGAATTCTTCACGGCATCCTCAACCGCCTCCGCCACATATTCTATGCCCACAACCTTCTCTGCCAAATGGGCAACATAGTTGGCAATGGTGCCCGTACCGGTGTAAAGGTCGTAAACGACATCCCCCCTGCCTATGCCGGCAAAATCCGCCGCCACCTCATACAACCGTTCCGCCTGTTTGGCATTGGTCTGATAGAAAGTCTTGGGACCTATCCTGAATTGCAGTCTGCCCTCCTGCCTGTAACGGTTCATGTATTCGGTTATGTAATCCCTGCCCGAGAAAAGAAGTATGTCCTGATCCGAAAGAGAATCGTTGAACTTGGTGTTGATGCAATACATCAGGGATGTTATCTGCGGAAAACGCCTTTCAACAGCTTTCATCAAAGGAACGATTTCCTCACTATCCATTGCAAAGACAAGGATTACCATCAAGTCCTCATCAGATGTGGTACGGATGACAAGATTGCGCAAAAGACCCTCATGCCCTCTTATGTCGTAATACGGCAATCCATGTTCCGAGGCATATTCCCTTATAAAGTTGCGTATCTGATTTGAAGGCTCCCTCTGCAAAGCACAATAGTTTATGTCTATCACCTTGTCGAAAAAACCGGGTACATGAAAACCCAAGGCGTTTTGCGACTGCGCATCCTTGTCATAGTCTTTGCTCCAAGACTTTGTGGAAAAAGTGAACTCCAGTTTGTTCCTGTATTTTTCCGTAAGCTCGGAAGGCAATATTGGCAGCATGTCGGAGCAATCCACACGGCCTATACGCTCCAGGTTGTCCCTGACCTGTTTTTCCTTGTAGCGCAACTGCTCGGAATAAAGCATTGTCTGCCACTTGCAGCCTCCGCACCAAGTGAAATAATCGCACAAAGGCTCCACACGTCTGTCCGAAAAGGAATGGAATTTCAACACCCTGGCCTGAGCATAGTTCTTTTTCTTTCTGTACACCTCCAAATCGACCACATCGCCTGGCACAACATAAGGCACAAAAACCACCATGTCGTCCACCCTTGCAATACAGTTGCCCTCAGCGGCGGCATCGGTTATCTCAACCTGCTCCAGAATTTGTCTCTGCTTCACTTTCTTCAGTTTCATCGGCTGTCCTTCAAAAAAAAAGAAGCATTGCAAAACATCCAATGCCTCTTTCAAAATATATTTTAGTCTTTTTCTTAAGAGCAGATAAAAAACTATCTTTCGTCAGAAACAGTTAACTTACGTCTTCCGTGAGCTCGGCGCGCTGCCAACACCTTTCTTCCGTTTGCAGTTGACATTCTCTTTCTGAAACCATGCTTATTTACTCTTTTTCTG
>DXGG01000243.1 GCA_019114015.1 Candidatus Onthomorpha intestinigallinarum
TGTTTATTCCGATCTATGCTTCATCGCTTCGGGAGAGACGGACGGCAAGGTCTGCCTTACCCTCATGCTCGGCGAAAGCCTCGTTGCGCAGGGCAAGGATGCCGCAGCCTTGATACGTCAGGCAGCAAAGCACATCAAAGGCGGCGGAGGCGGACAGAAACACTTCGCTACCGCAGGCGGAAAGGACGCTTCGGGACTGTTGGCCGCCGTGGAGGAGATAAAGAGAAACGTACTTGAATAAAAACCAAACGGAACAAAATGCAGAACATACGTAATGTTGCGATAATAGCCCATGTTGACCATGGCAAGACTACTTTGGTGGACAGGATGCTTTACCAGGCCAAACTGTTCAGGGACAATCAGGAAACGAAGGAACTGATATTGGACAACAACGACCTCGAAAGGGAAAGGGGAATAACCATTCTTTCCAAGAACGTATCCATACGCTACAAAGGTTACAAGATAAACATAATAGACACTCCGGGTCACAGCGATTTCGGCGGTGAGGTCGAAAGAGTGTTGAACATGGCCGACGGAGTGCTGCTCGTTGTCGATGCCTTCGAAGGCCCAATGCCGCAGACGCGTTTCGTGCTTCAAAAGGCAATAGAGCTGAACCTCAAGCCGATAGTGGTTATCAACAAGGTGGACAAACCCAACTGCAATCCTGTCGATACGCAGGAAAAGGTGTTCGACCTTATGTTCAACCTCGGCGCAACGGAAGACCAGTTGGATTTCCCTACCGTTTACGGCTCGTCCAAGCAAGGCTGGATGAGCGAGGACTGGCAGAAACCGACTGAAGACATATCCTATCTGCTCGACCAGATAATAGAACACATTCCGCCATACAGGGCGGAGGAGGGTAACACACAGCTGATGATTTCCTCTTTGGACTATTCCTCCTATGTGGGACGTATAGCCGTCGGACGGCTGCACCGCGGCAGCCTTGTGGCAGGCCAGGACGTTGTGCTCGCAAAGCCGAACGGGGAGATGATACGCTCAAGGATTAAAGAGCTGTATGTATTCGAAGGATTGGCAAAGGAAAAGATAAAGACACCTGTTCAGGCCGGCGAGATATGTGCCGTGCTCGGACTGGAGAACTTCGACATAGGCGATACGGTTTGCGATGCCGAAGAGCCGCAACCGCTCAAGCCAATAAAGGTTGACGACCCTACGATGAGCATGCTTTTCACCATCAACAACTCTCCTTTCTACGGCAGGGACGGAAAGTATGTCACCTCACGCCACTTGAGGGAACGTCTTTACGCCGAGCTTGAAAAGAACCTCGCAATGAGAGTGGAGGAGACGGACTCGCCCGATTCGCTCATCGTTTACGGACGCGGAATACTGCATCTTTCCATACTGATAGAGACCATGAGGAGGGAAGGCTACGAACTGCAGGTCGGACAGCCAAAGGTAATCATCAAGGAAATCGACGGGCAGAAGTGCGAGCCTGTTGAGCAGTTGACGATAGTCGTTCCCGAACAGTTCTCGGGCAGGGTGATAGAACTGGTCACCAACCGCAAGGGAGAGATAAACTCCATAGAGCCGCAGGGCGACAGATCCCACATAGAGTTCACCATACCTTCCAGAGGTCTTATAGGGTTGAGAAACAACGTCCTCACCGCTTCGGAAGGAGAGGCCATAATGGCACACAGACTGAAGGGCTACGAACCTTGGAAGGGAGAGATGACGGGAAGAAGGATGGGAGCCCTCATAGCCAAGGAGACAGGTCCCGCAATAGAATACTCTATAAACAAACTGCAGGACAGAGGCCGTTTCTTCGTTTCTCCGGGTGAGGAAGTATATGGAGGAATGGTCGTGGGAGAGGGTCTGAGACCCGATGACATAGTGGTCAACCTTACGATAACCAAGAAGCTTTCAAACATGCGTTCGGCGGGAGCGGACGAAAAGGTCAACATTGCGCCTGCCGTCAAGTTCTCGTTGGAGGAAGCGATGGAATACATAGCGGAGGACGAATATCTTGAAATCACTCCGCATCATCTGAGAATAAGAAAGATACTGTTGGACGAGACGGCAAGGAAAAGAGCTGCCAACGCCGCCCAGAAAGAACAGTGAAAGACATAGTGCAACATCGTTCTATCGCCGGGAGAGAAGTCTCCGGGAGGAAAGTCCGAGCAACACAGAGCATCATACTACCTAACGGGTAGGCAGGTTTGGGAAAAGCCTGACAGAGAGTGCCACAGAAAACAACCGCCTGCAAAGGTAAGGGTGAAAATGTGAGGTAAGAGCTCACAACCCGGCTTAGCGATAGGTCGGGTGGGTAAACCTTATGAGTTGAAAGACCAAATATATCGGAATCAAGGGCTGCTCGTCCGCTCCGAGGGGTAGGTCGTTTGAGGCCTGTCGCGAGGCAGGTCCTAGATTAATGATAGAACGGCCTGGTTTCAGGCTGACAGAACTCGGCTTACAGATGTTGCACTTTTCTTTTTTTTCAAAACAAATCCTCATGAAAAAGTGTCATTGACAACAAATGGAACTGACAGACAAAGAATTGGTCGAGGGGTGTCTGAAAAACGACAGGAAAGCCCAAAAGGCTCTTTATGACAAATATTCCGCCATGCTCTTCGGAGTATGCCTGCGTTATGCCCGCAACAGGCAGGACGCAGAGGACATATTTCAGGAATCCTTCGTGAAGGCATACGGTCAGCTCAACAAGTACAGCCATTCGGGGGTTTTGGCAGGCTGGCTGCGGAGACTTTTCATAAACAACGCCCTGAACTACTACCGTTACGACAAATCCTATCTGTGTTCCACCGACGTGGAGAGTTACGATGTGGGCAAAGAGACGCTGAATGTGGACAACTATTCCACAGAAGAGATAATCAAGGCGATAGAGCAGTTGCCCGACGAGTGCAGAACGGTGTTCAACATGGTGGAAATAGAGGGTTATTCCTATCAGGAACTGTCCCAAATGTGGAATGCCAACCAAAACACGCTCAGAGGCTTCAACTTCAAGGCCAAAAGAATGCTCAGGGAATATTTTGAAAAAATGGACAAGAGACGATATTGAATATGGACAGGAATTTTGAACAGTTCGGCAAGAGACTGAAAGATTATGAGGAAAAACCGCCCAAGGAGTTGTGG
>DXGG01000244.1 GCA_019114015.1 Candidatus Onthomorpha intestinigallinarum
TATTACGGATGTCCCAATTATTATGTTACTGATGGGTATATTTTTGAAACCCAATATTTCAATGATTACAATATGGCAGTAAATCCACCTGTTTACAATCCTGTTACAGGTTCGTGGATACCTCCGTTTCAAATTTACCCGGGTGGTTACGGCAGTGCTTTGTTAAGTAAGAACAATTACGAAGTGGAGGCTTATGCGCAGCCACATCATTTTGATTCAGTTGTTTACGTTTGCGGAGTTGCTGCTCATGTTGGAGGCAAGATAAATCAGGTTGACAAGAACTGGCTTTTGTTGGACGAGAACTTCGATACCTTGGCCATGACCCCCGTTTATCCGTGGTACAACGGTCCCGCAACATGGCAAAATTTAGAGTTGCATTACTACTATTTTCCGGAGCCTGTGCCTGTTCAGGATTTTTACATAGCGGGAGAAGAATACATATATGAAAAAGATGCTCCGATTACGGATTCGTGGGAAAGACCGAAGTTGTCTTATTATCATACTTGTTCCATTTTCGATACCATCTGGCAGGATACCATCATAGGTTGTCAGGCGAGCGAGAGTCCTTGGCTTTACAGGCGAGGGGAGTGGAAGTCTTTTGCGGAGGACAGTGTTTTTCAGTTCATACAGAAGACCTTTTTGGACTTTCATCCCATACTTGTTATGAATACAGAGGCGTTGCGTTCGTTGAAAGATGCGGATATCGGCCGCAGATGCATGGTTTATCCCAATCCGACAGATGGCAAGTGTGAAATAAGGAGCGATTACAAGATAATAGACATAGAACTTATGGACATTCAGGGCAGGTTGATGAAGACAGAAAAGGTTGGAGGCAATGTTTACAGTTTGGACATAAGCTTTTTGACGGACGGTGTTTACATAGTCAACATAAACACAGACAGAGGTTCCGTAAAGAAAAAGGTTGTCAAGCGGTAGGTCAGAGCCTTCCCCAGTATTTGCGGAGAAACCACTCGGCGCCAAAGCAAATTATTATGGCAAGCCAATACATGAAACTGTCGGACAGTTTGTGGTTAGTTGCGACCTGATGTATTATCGGCTTCACTTGTCTGTTGAGGGCAATGGAGTCGATAATGCTTTTCATGTCTTTTGGAGAGAACATGCAGCCCTGCGTTTTCTTCGAGAGGGTGTAGAGCATGGAATGGTCTGCCTGAAGATTCACCGTTTCAGCTTCGTTTCTCTTTACCACGAAGCTGCCATTGGTCTTGTATTCCACCCCTTCGACCTTGGCCGAGGCGGTGTATGTATATGTTCCCTGCTCCATCTGTCCGATATTGAGGTGATAGGCATTGTTCCTTCGGCTGAAGGTGTATTTGAACTCCCTGTTCTGTGCGTTGCGTATGCTCATGTTCAGTTCGGTAGTGTTGTTCAGCTGGTATGACTGGTTGTACAGTTCGGCGTCGAACTCTATGTCGGTGTCCTGATTGAATGTCTTGTCGTGGTAAACCCTCAGCAGGCTCTTGTCGCTGTTGCTTGCAAGGTATTGTATGCAGTTCCTGATCATGCGGTCGAACCTTTCGGACGAACCGTTGAGCCGATAATCCTGCATTTTCCATTTCCAGATGTTCTCGGCGCATATCACTCCGGCCTTTGTCTGCGGCGTGTTGTAGAACGATATGAGAGGGTAGGTGCTTTTCTTGCCTCCATTATACTGATAGGCCAGTATGTGGGTGGCGTTGGAGGTGTTGTATCTTGCCAATGGCAGGGTCAACGGCGGCATCTGCTGCATCCACTTGTCGTAATCTTCGCTAAGGCCGAACAGTGAAAAGGACAGGTTGGCCGCAGCCTGACAAACCGTTTGGGAGGACTTGTCGTATGGCGTTATCTCCACGCCCGAGGGCAACTTGTTGAACAGGTCCGTTCGTGTCCTTTTGCCTATGACGTACAATATCGGGGTTCTTTTCCTTGCCGCCCGTTCAAGCATTTGCATGCTTGCTGCATCGCACGGCAGCTGATGGGCTATGATTACGTCCGCTTGTGCAACGGACTTGTCCGCCTCTTGTTCCAACAGACACTCCACCTGATAGTTCATGCCTGCCTCAAGGCTCTGCTTCATTGCCGATATGTCGGGATGAGGGCTTGCGGCCGCAATGACTATCTTCTGTTTGGAATCCAATACCTCTATGGCAAAATCCCTGCGGTTGTTGTCCCTGTTGCGCTCCGAGTCTATGACTTGAACCGCTGCGGTGAAGGTTTGCAGTCCCGCTTCCGAACATGAGACAAGGGTGGAAAGCTCGGTGTAATACTTGTCCTTGTCTATGTTTATCCTTTGTGAGAATATCGTTTTGTTCTTGTGGAGAAGCTGCACCTGCACGGCGTTTCCCGCCGCCTTGTCGGCCTTTATGCCTATCTCTATCGGGAACATGTTGTCAAGGTATGCAATCTTGTTGTATCTTAGCGAGCTTACGGCCACATCCATGTAGCGTGTGGTGTCTCCCAAGGCTATGGTATATACGGGACAGTTTATGTTCTCGACGGTGTTCAGAGGATTGTCGCCAAAGGTCGCTATGCCGTCCGAGGCAAGGACAACGGCCGAAAGGTTCTGATTGGAATACAGGTCGTTTATTTGGTTCAATGCCTGCGATATGTCCGTAGAAGACTGAAGGTAAAGACTCTCGCCCATGCTTCTGTCCATGCGGGCGGTCTCTTCGGTTTTGCTTCCGAAGGTGTGTATCCTTACTTGGGAGTTCTCGCCGAGCGAACGTATCACCTCGTTCAGCCCGTCAAGGTATTCCCCCTTGTAGTACAGGGAATCCGATGTGCGGACTATGGAGGCGGAATCGTCCTGCAATATGACTATGAGAGGTTTCTCCGTCCGGTTCTTCACCGTCTTTACAACGGGATTGAGCAAAAGGAAAAACAAAAGCACTATGGAGACGAACCTCAACGAGGACAGTATAACCCTTTGTCTTTCGGAGAACACGCCCTGCTCTTTGTACATGTAGGCAAACCACGTGCATGCAAGGGCAAACAGAATGACCGGAACGATATACCAGAGGGAATATTCGGTTGACATGACTACACTATGTTGCGTTCGGCCTTTATCTTTTCGTATGCCTCGTTTATCTGTTGCAGTCTTTCCTTTGCGGACTGCTGTGCTTTCTCGCCGAGGTTGGCAACCTTGTCGGGATGATATTTGAGACACAGATTTCTGTACGCTTTCTTTATCTCCCTGTCCGAAGCCGAACGGCTTACCTGCAATATGGTGTAGTACTTGTCCACATTGTCGAAGTACATGGCCTCAATCGTCTTGTAGTCTGCCGCAGACAAACCTATCAGGTTGGCAATCCTCTCCATCATGTCCCTTTCGTCGTTGTTGCACATGGCATCCGCAACGGCTATTCCGAACAGATAGTGAATCAGCTGCAACTTGTTGGAATAGGGAAAATGGATTCTTATCTTCTCGCAGGCCTTGTAGATGTCTATGTTACGGTCGAGCAGTTGCTTGAGTATGTCGAGCCTGTTCTGCATGCCTTCCTCGCCGAAGTTCTTTATCAGAAAGTCCTTGACGAAGTTAAGCTCCGAACGCATCACCTTCTTGTCTGCCTTCATTATGGCGGCCGACAGTATGAGCAACGCCATCACGAAGTCTCCGCTCGTTCCGTCGTTGCTGTACTCCTTCTTTACCATTTTCTCAAGCACCGAGCCCACCGTATAGCCCAACACTCCCCCGAAAATACCTCCTCCGAAAAGCACTCCGAGTATGCCCGCAATCCATCTTAAACTGCCCATTTCTATTCCTTTCAGCAAATAATCGGATGCAAAGATACAAATTACCCGTAAAATAGTTTATCTTTGCACCTCAAACAAAAAAAACTGTATAGATGTACATGGGGGCTTACTCGGCTTTGTTTCTTTCGTCCATGCTCAGCGGTATGTTGCTGTTTGTAGTTGGCAGAAAGGAAAGAATACTTAAATATGTCTCAATCTTCGGGGCTTCCTTTCTGTTTGCGGTCTGTTTTGTACACATGCTGCCCGAGGCTTTGGGCCATTCGTCCCACGCTCACGCCCATGTTCACGGCGGAGGACTGTCCGCAGGGATGTTCGTCCTGCTCGGCTTTTTGCTGCAACTGTTCCTCGAGTTCATATCCAAGGGTGCGGAACACGGACACCTGCACGACGACAACAGACGCTTCAGTCACAATGAATACCTTTCCGCGCTGATGATGCTTCTCGGAGTGTGCATACATGCCTTTCTGGAGGGCTTCGCCTTTGTGAGCGACGGACATTTCAACTACTCCCTTCTCTCGGGCGTGATAATACACAACATGCCCATATCCATGATTATAGTGGCCAGCTTCATGAAGGTGTGCACCTCAAGGTTTATGCCCTTTGTCTATCTTGCCGTTTTCGCAATGATGGGAGTGTTGGGCTCGCTGTTCGCTTCAAGTCTTGCGTTTTTGCAGGACTGTCAGCCTTATGTCCTTTGTTTTGTGGTCGGAATACTGATGCATGTGTCCATCACCACCCTTTTCGACAGCTCGGAAAGTCATCAGTACAATTTCATACGTTTTACGATAGTTGTGGCGGCCTTTGCACTCGTATGCCTTCTGCCACACTGACAACAAATCCTGCCGAAAATGAAACTGTCCGTAATAATAGTCAATTACAACGTCAAGTACTTCCTCGAACACTGTCTCTATTCTGTGCGCAAGGCAATGAGGGACATGGAGGCGGAGGTGTTCGTCGTGGACAACAACTCGGTGGACGGTTCGGTTCAGATGCTCAAGAGCAAGTTTCCAGACGTTACATTGATAGAGAACAAGGAGAACGCGGGCTTTGCCAAGGCAAACAATCAGGCAATACGCATGTCGAAGGGGGAATACGTTCTTCTGCTCAATCCCGACACTGTGGTGGAGGAGGATACCTTTTCCAAGTGCGTGGACTTCATGGACTCTCACCCCGACTGCGGAGGTCTGGGCATAAAGATGATTGACGGACAGGGAAACATATTGAAGGAAAGCAAGAGAGGTTTTCCGACGCCTTGGGCGAGCTTTTGCAAGATGAGCGGACTTACATCGCTGTTTCCGCATTCCAAACGCTACGCACAATACTACATGGGGCATCTTTCATACGACAAGACGGCCGAAGTGGACATACTTGCGGGTGCATACATGATGTTGCGCAGGGAATGTCTTGACAAGGTGGGACTTCTCGACGAGGACTATTTCATGTACGGCGAGGACATAGACCTCTCGTACAGGATTACCAAGGGAGGATACAGGAACTATTACTATCCGGAGGCAAGGATAATACACTACAAGGGCGAATCGACCAAAAAAGCCTCGCTGAACTATGTTTACACCTTCTATAACGCCATGGCCATATTCGCCGGCAAGCATCTCGGCCCGAAACAGAACAGACTCTACAGCCTTATCATAAGAATGGCAATATGGTTGCGGGCATCGCTCGGCTTCCTTTCGCGCATATTCAAGGCCTTTGCGCTGCCTTTGCTCGACTTTGTGCTGATATATGTCGCGTTTTATTTTCTCGAAAGGGCATGGGCCTTGAGCTATTGGGGCAGGGCGGACTATTATCCGGATGACTACATGCTTGTCGCCGTCCCTTGCTACATCCTCATTCTTCTTTTGTCGGTTTATGTGGCCGGAGGCTATACCCGAACGCTCAGGGTGCACAAGATACTCTCTGGATTCTTCTCGGGAATGATTCTCCTTTTGGTGTTCTATTCCCTCATGCCTGCCGAGCTTAGATATTCGAGGGCTTTGGTTGTCATGGGTTCTGTCATGAGTTTTGCAGTCGTGATGCTTGTCCGCATAGTCATAGGCTTTGTGCGTTCGGGCAGCTTTTCCCTCGGGGAGGAACGTTCGCTGAGATATGCGATAATAGCCGATGAACAGGAGGCCGAAAGAGTTGCCGGACTGATACGCCAGACCGAGTTGAGACCCGCTTTCATAGGTCTTGTGAGCGTAGGACCCAAACCGGAAAAGGAAAGCTTTGTGGGAGAGGTCTCTCAGATAGAGGAAATAATAAGGATATACGCCATAGACGAGGTGATATTCTGTGCCAAGAGTCTTACGCAGACAAGGATAAACAACCTTATGACGCTGCTCTCGCGCTACAATGTAAGGTTTACCATTGCTCCTCCGACGGCCGACTTTGTGATAGGAAGCAATACAATCAATTCTCCTTCGGATCTGTACGTGATAAACGTCAACAGCGTGTCGAGCGAGGACAACAGACGCAAGAAACGTCTTTTTGATTTGGGACTCTGTCTTTTTCTTTCCTTGTTTTATTTTTTTGTCTTTTGGTTTCAGCACAGACCTTTGGGGCTTTTGAAAAACATAGTGCTCGTTCTGCTGAACCGCAAGACGTGGGTGGGCTATTGCAACGAAGGACAGGTCGGAAGTCTTGCCTCGCTCAAGCCTTCGGTACTCAATCCCGGCGACGCCCTGCCCGCAGAACATCTGGAACAGGCAACCCTACACAAACTTAACCTGCTCTATGCACGCAACTACAGCCTTGCCAACGACTACAACATAATAATCAAGGGATTCCGTCATCTGGGACGATAGGGCAAGGGTATAAATCAAGATTGCGTTACAAATATAGATTGACCCGATATTCTTTTTCACATTATTATTTGGTGCAATAAATAAATGTTCTTACATTTGCATTGCAGTAAGACGTCCTCTTGGCAGGGGGGTCTTACGTTTTTTTGACACAGAACACTAATTTTATTGTTTGAGTTATGACCAAATCAGAAGAATTTATCGAAATGGAACACCGTTACGGTGCTCACAATTATCATCCGTTGCCCGTTGTTCTTTGCAAGGGCGAGGGTGCTTTCGTATGGGATGTGGAAGGAAAACGCTATTTTGATTTCCTTTCGGCCTATTCGGCCGTCAATCAGGGACACTGTCATCCCAAGATAGTAAAGGCCTTGTGTGACCAGGCTCACACGCTTACCCTTACCTCGAGGGCTTTCTACAATGACTGTCTCGGTCCTTACGAGAAATACATAACGGAGTATTTCGGCTATGACAAGGTGTTGCCGATGAATACAGGGGCGGAAGCCGACGAGACGGCTTTGAAGCTTGCCAGACGATGGGGATACAGAGTGAAGGGCATAAAGGAAAACGAAGCCCTGATAATATGCTGCGAGGGTAACTTCCACGGACGTACCATTTCAATAGTGTCCATGTCAACCGATCCAGACTCTTACGGGGAGTTCGGACCGTTTACGCCGGGCTTTGTCAAGATACCGTACAACGATGCGAAGGCTTTGGAGAAGGTATTGGAACAACATGGCGAAAGGGTTGCGGGATTCCTTGTCGAACCCATACAGGGTGAGGCCGGAGTATTCGTTCCGGATGATGGTTATCTGAAGAAATGTTACGATTTGTGCAAGAAACACAACGTTCTGTTCATAGCCGACGAGGTACAGACCGGTATAGCCCGTACGGGCAGGATGCTTGCCTGCGACCATGAGGGTGTAAGACCCGACATACTGATATTGGGCAAGGCGGTATCGGGAGGAGTTCTTCCGATTTCGGCGGTGTTGGCCGACGATCCGATAATGCTTACGATAGGACCGGGAGAGCATGGCTCCACATTCGGAGGCTTCTGTCTTGCAGGCAAGGTGGCCGTTGCGGCCTTGCAGGTGGTGAAGGAGGAAGGCCTGGCCGAGAAAGCCGAAAAGCTCGGAAGGATATTCAGAGAGGAAATGATGAAGGTGAAGAGCGAAATGATAGAGCTTGTCAGGGGAAAAGGATTGCTCAATGCCATAGTCATAAGGCCGAAGAATGGCAAGGAGGCATGGGATGTGTGTCTCAAGATGAAGGAACTGGGCGTATTGGCAAAGCCTACCCATCAGCATATCATCCGTTTTGCACCGCCTCTGGTCATAACCGAAGAGCAGTTGAGAGAGGCGATAGGACTGATAAAGAAAGCCATACTTTCATTTGAATAGACAAAAAAACAGGACCGGAAACCCGGTCCTGTTTTTTTAGGTATATATTGGACAAAGCCTTTTTCTTACTTCATCGCTTCAAGTCTCGAAATGTATTTTTCTATTTCCCTGTATTCCATGGACGAAGGGTATTGCTGCTTTATCTTCTTGTAGCATTCCAAAGCCTTGTCGTTTTTCTTCTGTATCTCGTAAATCTGACCCATCTTCAAGAGGACGAACGGAGTTGTAAGGTCGTTGTCAGCCTTTGCCGCATCCTGATATGCGCTTATGGCCTTGTCCAACTGGTTCAGTTCGGCATAGGCGTCTCCGGTCATGGCCTTTGCCTGAGAGGACATTATGCGGTCGTCGGAGCTGAAGTCCGAAAGATTGTCTATCGCCTTTTGGAATTCACCCTGGTTTAGATATATGCAGCCTATGTAATATGCCGCAAGTTTTCCCGCCTTTGTTGAGGAATATTCATCCTTTATGGAAAGAAGGCCCTGATGCTTGCCGTCACCCTTCAGTGCCTTGTCATAGTCCTCCTGTTCGAAGTAACGCTGTGCGGCAAACAGTTCCTTCTGAGCCGACTCCTCCTTCGGAACGGAATAGAAATGCTTGTAGGCGAAATAACCCACAACACACAATACCACGACGCAGATTATTGTTATGATGACTTTTTGATTCCTTTTCACGAACTGTTCCGTATTTGTAACCAATTCGCCAACGTTGAAGTTTTTTTCTTCGTTTTTCTTGTTGTTCTCTGTATTTTCCGTATTCATTTTGTTGAAGCTTTTTATTACTCTTGTATTCTTTATCGGCTTGCAAAGATACGTTTTTCTTCGAAAACAAGTGTACTTTTCATCAAAATAAGTGATTTTTCGTACATTTCGAAGATTTTGTTTGCACAATTTAAATTTCTTTTGTATCTTTGCTCGATAATTTACTTGAATGACAGAACTATGAGCATAGAAACGAATTTCATGGGCATGAAAATAAAGAGCCCGGTCATAGTCGGCAGTTGCGGACTTACGACCGACATGCACACATTGAGGAAGATAGAACAGGCCGGAGCCGGAGCCGTGATATTGAAGTCTGTTTTTGAGGAACAGATTTTGCAGGAGATGTCCAACAGCCTGCATTTGTCAATAGAGAGCGGAAACTCTTCCGAAGCATATTATTATATAGAGGAACACATACAGGAACAGTCCCTGGACAAGTATCTCAACCTGATAAGACAGGCCAAGATGGAGCTTTCCATACCCATAATAGCGAGTGTCAACTGTGTTTCCTCCTCGCAGTGGGTTTCGTTTGCGAGCAAGATAGAGCAGGCGGGAGCCGACGGTGTTGAATTGAACATGTTCCTTCTGCCTTCGGACGTGAACATGACCACAGACGATGTGGAACGTTTCTATGAGGACGTCATAAGAAACATAAAAAGAGCGGTGAACATACCTGTCTCGGTCAAGATAAGCCATTATTTTTCTTCTCTTGCGCGTTTTGCACAGAAACTGTCGTGGATGGGCATAGCCAATCTGCACATATTCAACCGCTTTGCCGCACAGGACATAAACATAGACAAGATGGAAATAGAGGCTGCCAATGTGTTCAGTTCACCGAGCGAGTTGCCTCATCTGATACGCTGGACGGCCATATTGTCCAACATAGTGCATTGTCCGCTCACTTCGGGAGGGGGTGTACACAAGCCTGAAGATGTGATAAAGTTGCTTTTGACGGGAGCCAACACCGTTCAGGTGGTTTCGGCCATATACGAGAACGGAACGGAGTTCATACAGGAGGCAAACCAAAGGTTGCAGTCATGGATGAAGGAACACGACTTTGAAAAGATAAGCGACTTCAAGGGCAGATTGTCTGTGAAAAACAACCAGTATACGGCCTTTCACAGAGTTCAGTTCATGAAATACTTTGCAGGCATAAAATAAAGCAAATCAATTACTAACCAAATATTCCATTGTTATGGACAGTCAAGTAAAAACAGTAAGCTTTTTTAGATTCGAGGATTTGAGGATTTATCACAAGTCTTTGGATTACTTCAACTGGATAGTGCAACAGTCCGGTTCGGTTTCGGAAAGGGATTTCAATCTGGTCATCAAACCTTTGGCGGATGCTGCGGCGGGAGTATCCAAAAGCATAGCGGAGGGTTCCGCCCGTCACAAGGCGCAGTTCGTGCAGTTTTTAAAGAATGCCAAGTCGTCGGTTCGTTCCTGCGTGGTCTATTCGACCCTTGCTCTCAAATGCGGCGCTTTCACACAGGAACAATATGACAAATCGAACGAGACACTGGTTGAAATGACCAAGATGATAGGCGCGATGATAGTATCCTTGCAGCGCAACGCCGAAAGAAAGCATACGGAGGATAACTCGAAAGGATTGGATGATATGCCGGATTTCGGTGAGGAGTCCACGGACAACGAGACGGATCTTTCCAAATTGTATTTTTAGGTAATCATCCAACAAGACGATATCGAGACCTTGCGGAAACTTATTGCGAGTATCTGCAAGGTCGTTGCGTATTGTCACAAACGGTTGCAGGTGCGGCTTTTTCGTACGGCAGGTCTCTACATGAGAAAAAAATAGTACCTTTGTAGGTTCAAAGAACAAACAACAGGCATATGCAGTTTGCCCGGATAATAGGACAGAGAAAACTGATAAATTCACTTGTCGACATAGCGATGTCGGGACGCTTGAGCCATGCACAGCTTTTTTCTGGAAGCTACGGCAGCGGTTCGTTTGCGTTGGCTTTGGCCTATGCACAGTTCATCGCATGTGAGGACAAGCAGTTCTACAATCCGACAGACAAGTCGGGATTGAAGGCGGACTCCTGCGGGAAGTGTCCTTCGTGCATAAAGTATTCAAGACTTGTTCATCCAGATTTGCATCTTGTCTTTCCGAATACGACAACCAAAAAGATAGACTCAAAGAACGAATCCTTGCTTTTCAGGGAACAGTTCACCCAATATGTTCTGGAAAGGAACGCCTACATAGATTTGGATTCATGGTACGACACTCTCGGGGTGGACAACAAGCAGGGAATGATAAACGTAAGGGATGCGGCATACATAGTAAAGGCTTTGAGCATGAAGACCTACGAGTCCGAATACAAGATAATGATAATATGGGCATGCGACAAACTTTACCATGAGGCGGCACCCAAGTTGTTGAAGATATTGGAGGAACCGTATGAGAATACCTTGTTTCTGCTTGTGAGCGACAATATAGGGAACATTCTCGGGACCATTCGCTCGCGGACGCAACTGGTAAAGGTTCTGCCGATAGCGGAGGAGGATTTGGCCGTACATCTTCAGGAGGAGTTCGCTATGGAGAGGGACGAGGCTCTGCGGATAAGCCGTCAGGCCGAAGGAGATTACATAAGGGCCTTGGAATACAAGGACGGCTCCAAAGCGGAATTCGTCGCATGTTTCATGCAATGGACCCGTCTTGCGTTTCAGTACAGGCGTAAGGCCGGGGAGATAAATGCTTTTGTGGAAAAGATATGCAAGTGGGGCAGGGAGGAACAGAAAAGTTTTCTTTCGTATTCTCTGGAGCTGTTCCGTCAGTGCATGCGTACGGCTTTGGGACTTGAGACGGGGGGGCTTTTTGTCGATAAGCAAGGGGAGGAGTTCAGGAGGAATTTCTCGAGATTCGTCAATGAGACCAACATTGGAGAGATATACAGATTGTTTGAACGCTCGCAGTACAACATACAGCGCAATGCTTCGTCAAAGATGGTGTTTTTCGATTTGACGCTGCAAATGGGACGGCTGCTTTCAGGCAAATAGAACAAAATAACGCATTACTAAAACTAAGGAATAATTTTATGGATTCAGAAAACAGAAATACGGAATGGGAATCTGATGAGACGGACAGGAATGAGGCTCTGGAAGCTACCGAAGAACAGATACAGGATTTCATCAGACAGTCTTCGCTGAAGGGCAGGTGCAGGATGGAGGACGAGCAGGAAGACCCTCTGAGGCAGTTGAATCAGTTCGTTCATCCGTATTTTGATGAGGAACCGGACTTGGGCAAATCCAAATACGAACCGTGCAAGTATATAAGCAGGGGATGCGAGTCCAAACCTGAGGCATACAGGACGGTGGACAGAAGGGAGACGGACAGTTGTGCCAAACTGAACGTACACGACTGGCTCAAGGATGTCGTTTCACCCAAAAGCAAGGAAGAGGAGACTTTTGTCGAGGTCAGGTTCAAGAACTCGAGGAAGGAGTTTTTCCGTCTGCCGGAGGGTTTGGAGATATGCGAGGGAGACATAGTGGCCGTGGAGGGCACTCCGGGACATGACATAGGCATAGTGTCCCTGACGGGAGAGTTGTGCAAGATACAGATGAGGAAGAAAAACGTCAGGAATTTCGACCAGCTGAAGAAACTGTACCGCAGGGCCAAGGTGTCGGATGTCGAGAAATGGTTGCAGAGCATAGAGAGGGAAGATGCTATGCTGTTCGAGACCAGAGTGTTGATAGACCGACATGGACTGAGCATGAAGCTGAACGACATAGAGCTTCAGGGAGACGGCACCAAGGCTGTGTTTTACTACACTGCCGACGAGAGGGTCGATTTCCGTCAGCTGATAAAGTCGTTGGCCGAACAGTTCAGGATAAGGATAGAGATGAAGCAGATAGGGGCAAGGCAGGAGGCAAGCCGTTTGGGAGGCATAGGCACATGCGGAAGGGAATTGTGTTGCAGCACGTGGATAAACTGTTTCCATTCTGTTTCCACCTCGGTTGCCAAGACCCAGCAGCTCTTTCCCAACCCGCAGAAACTGGCCGGACAGTGCGGAAAACTCAAGTGCTGTCTCAATTACGAATACGACGTATATGTCGATGCCTTGAATTCATTTCCGGAGCTGGGAGTGGAACTGAGGACCAAAAAAGGCGATGCCGTATATCACAAAGCGGACGTGTTCAAGTCGCTCATGTGGTATTCCTACAAGGATTCCTCACAACTGATACCTCTTTCGGTCAAGGATGTCAAATACATTGTTTCCGAGAACAGGCGCAACAGACTGGTGGAAGACCTCGAGTCTTTTGAGCAAAAGGAAGAAAAATAGAAAGATGAAGCGTATGGTTAGCATGAAACTCAGGACGACCTTATTGACAGGCTTGACAGTCATATTGTTTGCGGCATGTGACGGACGGGTTGTTTACGACGAAAACAAGAAGGTGGATTCCGAAAAATGGGACATGAACGACAAACTGTTCTATGAGGTCGACATCAGGGATACGGCAGCCAAATACAAGGTTGCGGTCAATGTAAGGAACAGTACGGACTATCCGTACAGCAACGTTTATTTCTTCATGAACACCATATTGCCCGACGGCAGTCTCACTCGCAGGGATACCATAGAGTGTTATCTGGCCTATCCCGACGGTACATGGAAGGGGAAAGGCAGTTCCAAAATAAAGGACAACAGGTTCTGGATTGCCAAAAACGTCAGATTCGAACAGAAGGGCAGGTATGTCTTTGAACTTTATCAGGCAACATCCGATACGCTTTTGAAGGGCATAATGGATGTGGGACTTCACATAGAATATCAAAACTAAAAGAATTTACAAGCGTATGCAGAATAAGAAGCCTTTGCAGAAAAACCGGCAGAAAGAGGAAAACAGGAAATATGTCAGGATTATGTGGATAAGCTATGTTTGCGGTTTGTTCCTTATATTCGTTTTCTTTTTGCTGCTCTCTTCGGGATTGCTCGGATTCATGCCCACCTTTGAGGAGTTGGAGAATCCCAAGGCCAACCTTGCCACCGAGGTCTATTCCGACAACGGGGAACTGTTGGGTTACATAGGGATACAGAACCGTTCCAACGTGAACTATCAGGAAATATCCCCCAACCTTATAAACGCTCTTGTAGCCACTGAAGACGTAAGGTTTTACGAGCATTCGGGCATAGATGCCCGTTCCTTGTTCAGGGTTCTCACCAAGACCGTACTCGGAGGCAACCGCAGTTCGGGAGGAGGCAGTACATTGTCGCAGCAGTTGGCCAAGAACCTTTTCCCGAGGGAAAAGAAATCGACGCTCGGAACGGTATATGCCAAGTTGAAGGAATGGGTCGTTGCCGTAAAGCTCGAAAGGAACTATTCCAAGGAGGAAATACTGTCGATGTATCTCAACACGGTCGATTACGGAAGCAATGCTTTCGGCATCAAGGCGGCCTCTCATACGTTTTTTTCCAAGTTGCCTTCGGAGTTGAACGTCGAAGAGGCGGCGGTGCTTGTCGGTTTGCTCAAGGCACCCACCGCTTACAGTCCGGTAAGGAATGTGGAGGCTTCGACCAAAAGGCGAAACACGGTATTGGGTCAGATGGCCAAGTACGGCTATATATCCGAAGAGGAATTCAGGTCCAAGTCCGAAACGCCTATAAAGTTGAAATACAATCCCCAGTCGCATGACGAAGGTGTTGCGACCTATTTCCGCGAGATGTTGAGGAACTATATGAAGGAGTGGTGCAAGACACACTACAAGCCAAACGGCGACAGGTATGACGTACACAAGGACGGACTGAAGATATACACCACAATAAACTATCAGATGCAGAAATACGCCGAGGCTTCGGTAAGGGAACACTTCACCTATCTGCAAAACGAGTTCTTCAAACACACCAAGGGTTACAGGGATGCGCCATTCACCGGCATAAGTCGCGAGGACATAGAAAAATACTACACTCAGGCGATGAGGGATTCGGACAGATACAGGGAACTGAAACGGGAAGGATTGAGCGAAAGCGAGATAAGGGAGAACTTCAACACCAAGGTAAACATGCGGGTGTTCTCATGGCAGGGTGACAAGGATACGGTGATGTCGCCATGGGATTCGTTGCGTTATTACAAGTTCTTCCTCAACACCGGCATGGTTTCCATAGAGCCTCAGACCGGTTACATAAAGGTATATGTTGGCGGGATAGACTACAAGCATTTCAAGTTCGACAACGCAAAGCTGGGTCGCAGACAGGTAGGTTCCACCTTCAAGCCGTTCGTCTATGCGGCGGCAATGCGCGACAGCCAGCTATCGCCTTGTTTCGAGATAGAGAACTCTCCTGTCACATTTGAGGAATACGACAACTGGACACCTAAGAATTCCAACAACAAAAGGGAGGGGGAGATGGTTTCACTCAAGTGGGCGTTGGCAAACAGTGTCAACTTCATATCGGCGGCGTTGATAAAGGATTACACAACGCCTCAGTCCGTTGTTGACATCGCAAGACAGATGGGTATAACCACGCCAATGCAACCTTTGCCTTCCATATGTCTCGGCACACCCGATTTGTCGGTAATGGAGATGGCCGAGGCCATGGCTACCTTTGCCAACAAGGGAGTGCATAAAAAGCCGGTGTTCATCACCAAGATATGCGACAACAAGGGTATGGTGTTGGAGGTGTTCACCTCCAAGAGCAACGCGGCCTTGAGCGAGGAGACGGCATATCTGGTTTTGGAACTGATGAAAGGCGTGGTAGACAGCGGAACGGGCGGAAGACTGCGTTACAGATACGGACTGAAAAGCGTGATAGCGGGCAAGACCGGAACGACCGACAACAATTCCGACGGTTGGTTCATAGGCATCAATCCTCGCCTTGCGACGGCCGTATGGGTCGGAGGAGAACTGCGAAGCATTCACTTCCGCTCCACGGCCTTGGGGCAGGGAGCCTCAATGGCTCTGCCAGTGTACGGACTGTTCATGCAGAAGTGCGAAAAGGACAGCAGACTGTCTTTCTACAAGGGAGACTTCGACAGACCTGCAAGCCTTCAGGTCGATATGGATTGCAGCAACTACATTCAGGAAATAAATTCGGACAGCAATCTTAGCGGTGAATACGAAAAGGACTGGTAAATGACGGATTCCGCTCCGTTGGGTTTATATGTAACGAAAGCCATAAGTAATCCCTTATGGCTTTAGTCTTTTTTCTTATGGCTTGTCAATCTATTGTCATTTGTTCCTGAAATAGTCGGCCACGGCCTGATAGGCAGGAAGCGAATAACGGTCGTTGGCCGCATTGGCCGCAACCGGATGTGAGGCTATCCTTACTATCACCACCTCGGCCGCAGGGTTGACATATATGCACTGACCATGCACGCCTCTGGCACAAAAGGCATTGTCCCTGTTCTTGGTGCACCACCACATGTTTCTGTAAGCCCAACCCTTCAACTGAGGGTAATGTGCCTTGTCGAACTTTTCGCTGTCCGAATTGTTTATTATGTCGTAATACACCTGCTGCGGTATGATTTGTTCACCCATGAATCTGCCCTTGTCAAGCATCATCTGGCCGAATGCGGCGACATCCCTAAGATTGGCGTTAAGTCCTCCTCCTGCAAATTCGGTACCCGTTGCGTCTATCTGATAGTAAGCCTCATAATGACTGCCTATCTTTTTCCATATCTTCTCCGAAAGCAAATCGGAAAGGCTCTTGCCGGTAACCCTTGTTATCACCCATGCCAAAGCATCTGTGTTTATGGTCTTGTAGGCGAATATCTTTCCGTGTTCACCCTCTTTCTTTACCGTTTCTATATACTGATGATAACCGATAGGTCCCTTGTATGTCTTTGGACGCGGATAAGGCGTTCCGGCAGCGGAAAAGGTCCATACCTCCGCTTTGGGGTCATCATAGTCCTCGCTGTATTTCAAGGCCGTGGTCATGTCAAGCAGCTCCCTTACGGTAGCATCTCCAAAGGCCGACGAGGCCATTTCCGGTACATATTCCGACACACGCCTGTTCTCATCAAGCACTCCCTCGGCAACAAGTATCGCTCCGAGCGTGCCGGTGAAGGTCTTGCTCACCGACATGAGGGCATGGTGTTTTTCCTCGTTCATGTGTGCGAAATATTTCTCATAAACTATCCTGCCCCTGTGAAGAATGATTACACCGTCGGCATATACGCTGTCCAAACTTTCCTTCCATGTCATGGTTTTGCCGTCAAGCGTTTGGAATGTTATGTCATCAATACGCTTGTCTATGCGGGTTGTGAACTCGTATCTTCGGCCGTTGGACGGAGCGACCGACTTGGTGGGGAAGAAGTTGCGCATCTTGCAAACGCTTTCCCTTATTTGTGGAAATTGGAAAAAGCTGCCGTCCATTGCGGACTGGATGATGTCTTTTTCCTGTGCCTCCAGTCCGAATGAGACAAGAGACAGCAAAAACAATGAAAATAAATGCTTTCTCATAACAATAATTTTATTTAAGGATTCAATCTATCAGATTTTGATTCTGTTCTTCCGGTTCTTTGTTCTGCGGTGTTGGAGCGGGCTCCTTTTCTTCCGGGGCGGGAGCGTTATTGTTTTTGTAGATAAACCTTAGGAGCAGGTTCACTTTCGGAAAACGCTCCATAAGCAGAATGAGTACCGAACAGAGCGTTATCGAAAACAATACAACCGAAAAGGTGGTGTACTTTATCTGTGCTCCGGCTGCAAGACCGAGTTGTTCGGGTACGGAAGCCAATACGGCAGCTGCAAGTCCTTTGGGAATCATGAAAGCAATGGTACTCTTGTCGAAAACATTGGCCGAATGCGGTGAGAAGAATTTTGCTATCACTATTCTTCCGACAAGCAACGCTATGGTTATTATTCCGCCTATCATTATTGAGTGCGGATCCGAAAAGGGAATGCTTATTCCTATGTAAACGAAGAAAAACGTTTTCAACACGAAGGATATCTCCCCCACAAAGGCCTGCTCGTTGTTTGTCAGCTTGAGGTTCTTGTTCTTCTGATATTTTTCAAGGAACTTGAAGTTGAAGTACTCCATGTTGGCTATGGTTATTCCGAATGTGAGTGCGGCTATCGCACCGCTGTATCCCAACACCTCGGCCAGTCCGTAAATGATGAAGAGGTATGCAGGGGTAAGGAACATGGAATTGCGCAGTTGTCTTATCTTCTGCAAAAGGCTTGCCCAAAGCATTGCGCTCGAAAAGCCTATTATTCCCGCAAGGACGAAGGACGAAATCACATTGCCCGCTATTTTTCCCACATTCAGTCCGCTGCCCATTGTCGCAGCATTGATGAAGGCCAATGCGAAGACTATACACAACACATCGGTCAGGGCCGATTCCAGAATAAGCGTCGTTTTTGTCTGCGATGACAGCTTTAGGTTCTGTGCCAAAGGAATCACCACGGCCGAAGACGTTCCTCCGAGTATGGCTCCTAGTATCAAACTGTCCAGAAAGCCCATGTCGAATATCATGCATATTGCCGTCACAATCAAAGCCGCTCCTATGAAGCCGCTTGCCGATAGCTTTAGCGTTGAACTCCACGATTCCTTCAAATCGCCTATGCTTATTCCCGTTCCACCTTCGAACAGGATGACCACAAGGGTAATGGATGTGAACACGCTGCCTATCGCACCGAAGTCCGAAGGCTTCACAAGTCCCAGAACAGGACCTATCAATACCCCTATCAAAAGCAACAACAGTACGTCCGGTATCTTCTTGCGGCTGAACATCATTGAAAAAAGATGCGCCGAAAAAACCAGAACTCCCAAAAAAATCAATGCTTCACCCATATATATCGCTATTTTGTTTAATAATCAATTTCACAGTCGAACTTTCGGACCAATTCCTCAATGACAGGATTCTTTTCCTTGAGATATTTGTATTTTTCCATAGGACTGTACACTTTGTATTTTGTCGGTTGCACGTTGCATTTGGTCAAAATGAAAAAGTCTTTGTAACCGGTCTGTTCCTTTATGTGTCGAGTTATCTCGCTTCTGTATTTCGCTATCATCACTTCGCTTTGAGGAGAAAGGTTCTTGAGAATGAGGCTTCTGTCTTTCTGCATCAGTTCGCAGTCCGCACTTTTGATTGCAAACGAAAGGTCCTCGTTATCCTCCTTCACCGCCTCGGCAAATCCCAAAAGGCTCTGAATCATCAGGTTCTCGTCCAGTCTGCTTTCCTGTTCCTTTTTGGCGGAAAGCGACATGCGCATCATCTCAGACTTTTCCCTGTTCAGATTGATGGAATAAGGCGAAGTGAATGTCTTTTCCTCTTTGCTTATCCTTACGTTTGATACGGTTTTCGGAAGACTTTGTTCTAAAGAATCATTTTTTTTTTAATCTCCTCGGGTTGTGCCACCGGAGCAGGCTGCAATTTGCGCATGATATACGCCATTCGCATAAGGGCAAGTTCGACGCAGAGCCTTTTGTTGTAGCTCTCCCTGTATTCCAATCCGCAGGCGTTGGCATACTCCAATGCCCTGAGGATGAACAGCTCGGGTGCGTTCCGAGCCTGTTGCATATACCTTTGTCTGGTCTGTTCGCTTGCCTGAACAAGCCGTATGGACTGAGGATTCTTGCATACGAGCAGTTCCCTAAGATGAGAGGCCAGTCCGGCCATGAAGCTGTTGCCTTCGAATCCCTTGGCGAGTATGTCGTCGAACAATAGCAGGCATTGCGTAAGGTTTCCCGCCATAAGATTGTCCACAAGGGTGAAATAATAGTCATAGTCCAGTATGTTCAGGTTGTCTATGACGTTCTTGTAGCTAAGGTCGGCATTGGTGAAGGAAACCAGACGGTCAAACATGCTCAGCGCATCCCTCAACCCTCCGTCCGCCTTTTGTGCTATTATGTGCAATGCTTCGCTTTCGTATTTCACGTTTTCCTTGCCGGCTATGTATTCCAGATGTTTGGCTATGTCTTCGTTCTTTATCCTGTGGAAGTCGAAAATCTGACAGCGCGAAAGTATGGTCGGAATTATTTTCTGTTTTTCCGTCGTGGCCAAAATGAACTTGGCGTATGCGGGCGGCTCTTCCAGCGTCTTCAAAAAGGCGTTGGCGGCCGAAAGGCTCAACATGTGAACCTCGTCTATTATGTATATCTTGTATTTTCCGTTCTGAGGGGGTATCTTCACCTGATCGATAAGAGCCCTTATGTCTTCCACAAGGTTGTTTGAGGCTGCATCCAGTTCCACTATGTTGAACGAGGCGGAGCGGTTGAACGATTTGCAGCTCTCGCATTGGTTGCAGGCTTCGTAATCTTCCGTGGGATTGGTGCAGTTGATGGTCTTGGCAAGTATTCTCGCGCAGGTGGTCTTGCCCACGCCTCTCGGACCGCAGAACAAAAAGGCTTGGGGCAACTGGTTGTTCTTCAACGCGTTTTGCAGCGTGGTAGTGATATGCGACTGTCCCACTACGGAACGGAAGTCGCTCGGACGGTATTTGCGTGCGGATACTATGTAGTTGTCCATTTTCAAGTCTTCTTTTTGGTTCTGTCTTTCTTGTTGCGGAATCGACATTCAAAGATACGACCTTTTTTCCGATTGCCAATCATTTGTTGATAAAATTGCATAAAAAGTTCATGTTCCGTCCCCAAACTCTTTCATCGGCATTGTTTTTTTAATGATTAAAGAAGTAATTTTGCAAAAAGTTATTCTTTGAGTAGGACATGAAATGTAATTCTGATATTGAAAAGGGAGGCTTTGAGGTTTTGACTCAAGAGTATGTCCGTTCGCTGACAAGGGACAAGGACATCATGTGTGACAAGAACGACAACGGCAGGGCGTTGCTTGTTGCGGGTTCTCATTGCATGGCGGGGGCTGCGGTGATGGCCGCAAGGGCGTGTCTTAGGAGCGGG
>DXGG01000245.1 GCA_019114015.1 Candidatus Onthomorpha intestinigallinarum
TTCTATGGTGTAACCCTTTTGTTTTACGTAGGAGTCAATCCACGCCACGACCTGATTGTCGTATGGCTTTTTGCTGTCGAAAACGTTTCCGACCTTTCCTATCTTTGTTGCGAGTGCCTGAGGAAAGTCCTTGCCGTTGTTCAGTATTACCAAAACGGTTGTCGGCAAGGGTTTCAGAAGGTATCTTTCCATTTTGGACAGTTCCCTTTTGTCCATCATC
Source organism: Candidatus Onthomorpha intestinigallinarum (assembly GCA_019114015.1). GTDB lineage: Bacteria > Bacteroidota > Bacteroidia > Bacteroidales > P3 > Onthomorpha > Onthomorpha intestinigallinarum. Next base: position 221 of record DXGG01000245.1, read on the forward strand.
TGCGCTTCCTTGAGTATGACCACGCGGTAAGGCGACATGAGGGGATACTGTTTGGCGGTAAGCATTATCTGTTCCATTGAAGCGTCCTTGCCGTAAAAGACGCTGAGATTGAAGTCCGCTTCGGATTCGTCGAGAATTGATTTTTCAAACTTGTCCGCCAGCAGTTTCAGATAATATGCCTCTTCGCCTTTTAGCAGATAAACAGGTTGAAGTTTCCTGTTTGTAATTTCTTTTTCTATGCTTTCGAATGTAGATGCCATAAACAGCCGCGAAGATACGAAATAAAGTTCTGGAAAAATAGAACAAAGAAAGAATTTTTTGAAATCAAGATTCAATGAAATGGAACAAAGATTCATTTTTACGGAAACGGTTCTTTGTTCAGTTTCTTTCTTGTATAATGTTTACATGTAGTTGAAATCAGTGTTGTATAAATAAACTGTAAAATGAAATGATGTCGAATGTTATTGTTTTTTTTGTAATTTCGCATATCATATTTACAAAAATCAAGTATGGCAAAAAGAAATATAGATAAGGCAAAAGAAACAAAGAAGGATGAATTTTACACCCAGCTTGACGATATCAATAACGAACTGAAACATTATCGCGAACATTTTCGTGGTAAAACGGTATTATGCAACTGTGACGACCCTCGGATAAGTAACTTTTTTGCCTATTTTGCATATAACTTTGAGTTTCTTGGCTTGAAAAAACTGATTACCACATGTTATAAGAACCAGAATATGGATTTATTCAGCCAAAATAAAAGCGAACGGGCTGTATATCTGGTCTATGAAGGAGACAAGAATGGGAATCATACTCCGGATGCAAACGAAATAGGAGTAATACCCTTAAAAGGAGATGGTGACTTCCGGAGTAAGGAATGTATTGAACTTCTCAAAGAAGCAGATATTGTAGTAACAAATCCACCATTTTCTCTATTCCGCGAATATGTTGCTCAACTGATGGAGTATGATAAGAAGTTTCTGATTATCGGACATCAGAACGCAATCACATATAAGGAAATATTTCCGCTTATCAAAGAAAATAAATTATGGTTAGGATACGGTTTTAAAGGTGGCGCTGGTCATTTTATTTCTAATTATGAAGACACAGCTACAGCAAGTAATCACAAGCAAGGAATGATAAGAGTTTCAGGTGTAACGTGGTTTACCAATCTTGAAATCAAGAAACGTCATGAAAGTATTATTTTGTATAAGCACTATACGCCAGATGAATGTCCTCATTATATAAATTATGATGCCATTGAGGTCGCAAAAACAGAATTTATCCCAATGGATTATAACGGTATAATGGGAGTTCCTATTACATTCATGGATAAATATAATCCTGAACAATTTGAGATTGTAGGTATTGGAAATGGTGGAGAGTTGGGTGTTGCATGTGGAGTAAGTTCAAACTTGACGAATACAGAATGCGAACAATTATTTAGAGAAGATAAAAGTTTTAGAAGAGGAAAACTATGCTACAGAGATAAAAACGGGAAATTAATAGGTTGTTATGCTCGTATTTTAATAAGAAGGAAAAAATAAAAGCCATGAAAGCCGAAGAAATAATGGAACTATTCCAGCAATTTGAATCCATCGCCAACGAATACGAAGGAGTGGAATGTTGGAGTGCAAGAGAGTTATCGAATCTGTTGGGATATGTTCAGTGGCGCAACTTTGAGAACATTATCGGAAAAGCAAAGGTTGCATGTACCAAGGCAGGGCAGGAAGTTAATTATCATTTTGCCGACGTCAGCAAAATGATAGACCTTGCAAAAGGAGCTCAGCGGGATATAAATGATTACATGTTGACACGATATGCGTGTTACTTGATTGCACAAAACGGAGACCCACGTAAACCACAAGTGGCATTCGCACAAAATTATTTTGCCGTACAGACACGCCGAGCGGAACTTGTGCAGAAAAGAATCCTTGAACATGAACGTGTTGTTGCGCGTAATAAATTGGCTGAAACAGAGGGTCGTTTGTCTGGTGTAATATATGAACGAGGAGTTGACAATAAAGGTTTTGCAATCATTCGTTCAAAAGGAGACAAGGCATTGTTTCACTTGGATACGGCATTATTGAAAAGGAAATTGGGAGTGCCTGCAAGTCGTCCATTGGCTGATTTCCTTCCTACCATAAGTATTAAAGCAAAAGATTTTGCAGCAGAAATGACATCTGTCAATGTACAACAAAAAGATCTGCATGGACAAGACAAATCTGCAAAGAACATGTAGACAATAATGCAGCTGTACGCAACATGTTGTTACAACGTGGTATTGTTCCCGAACAACTTCCGGCATTAGAAGACGTAAAAAAAAGTTGAAAGACGATTGAAATCGGAAGAAAAGTCATTGGCAAAGAATCCGAATCAAAAGAAAAATAAGATATAAACCATGAAGATAGAACTTAAAAGTATAAAAATCAAAGATTTGATTGACGGCTATGTCAATGATCCAGACACGGGTGTTAAAGGGTATCACGGAAAGTTGGATATACGTCCTCCATATCAGCGTGAGTTCCGTTATGATGAGAAACAGCAACAGGCTGTTATAGACACTATTCTCAAAGGTTTTCCTTTAAATATTATGTATTGGAGTGTGGATGATGACGGTAATTTTGAAATGATTGACGGGCAGCAACGCACTCTGTCAATATGTGGTTTTTATACTCATGACTTTAATATTATTGATTCAAATCGAGGTACGCTTTATTTTTCAACACTGACTTTTGAAGAAAAAGAAAAGTTTCTCAACTATGAGATGACTGTGTATTTTTGTGAAGGAACAGATAAGGAAAAACTGGATTGGTTTCGTGTAATAAACA
>DXGG01000246.1 GCA_019114015.1 Candidatus Onthomorpha intestinigallinarum
TTAAGACGGTTTTCAATTGTCTGCCCAACTTCTGCGTTTTTCTTCTAACTCCCTAATTATCAAATCCTGTTGCGTTAATCTGCTGCAATTCGGCGGATATTCCAGAGATTTTCCGTAACTTTGCAAGCCGATTCTTGATTCGGGTAATTATACAAAAACAGTTAATAGCAATGATAAGGAAATTAGATGAAATCATCGAGGCTGTGAAAGCCAAAGGCAAAAGAAGATTGGTAGCTGCCTATGCCAACGATTCACACACAATAGGCGCCGCTTCAATGGCAATGGATTTGGGAATCGTGGAAGCCACGCTGGTGGGCGATGAACAAACCATAAAGGATGTTTGTGCCAAGGAAGGCATAGACGTAAACAAGTTCAGAATAGTACAGGAAGCCAACGAACAGGCTGCTGCAAACAAGGCTGTAGAATTGATAAACGCCGGTGAAGGCGACATCTTGATGAAAGGCCTTTGCTCCACCGACAAATATATGAGAGCCATCTTGAACAAGGAAAAAGGACTTATGCCTGCCGGCAAACCGGTTCTTTCACATGTAACCGTGTTTGAAGTGCCTGCATATCACAAATTGCTCATCACCTCTGACGTTGCCGTCATTCCCGCTCCCGACTTCAAGCAAAAGGTGGCTATAACCAACTATGTAATAAACACTGCCAAGACTTTGGGAATAGACAATCCAAAAGTAGCGATGATAGCTCCAACCGAACAGATGTCCGTAGGCATTCCTTCATGTGTGGATGCCGCATTGATAGCAGCCATGGCAAACCGCGGACAGATAAAGGCTTTGGTTGACGGTCCTCTGGCTTTGGATGTTGCAATAGACAAGGAATCGGCTACGATAAAGAAACTGAAGGGTGAGGTTGCAGGCGATGCCGACTGTCTGGTATGGCCTAATATAGAAGCAGGAAACGTATTCTACAAATCATGCACCAAGTTCGCCAAGGCAGAATTGGCCGCAATGGTTGTGGGTGCAAAAGTTCCGTGCGTATTGTCCTCAAGAGGCGACAGCACAAAGACAAAGATGTATTCCATAGCTCTTGCCGCTTTGTCCTGCAAATAATTTTTTCATAACAATACGACGACCTTAAGGAGCGTTTGCTCTTTAAGGTCTTTTTTTTAACCTTAAAACAAAGATATATGGACAAATGGTCAGAACAGCTTCCCTATGTTGCCATAACGGTATGCGACAAGGAAGGCAGGATTATAGACATGAACGAAAGAAGCGTCAACACCTACATAAACGACGGCGGCAGAGAACTCATAGGCAAGAACCTCTTGGATTGTCATCCTCCGAGAGCAAAGAAAATAATAGAAGAACTGATGCGCGAAGGCAAGACAAACGCCTACACCATAGAAAAAGAAGGATTGAAAAAGCTGATATATCAGTCGCCATGGTACGACAACGGGGAATTTGCAGGTCTTGTGGAGATGTCGATAGTCATACCTAATGACATGCCTCACTACATACGCAAGCCAAAAGAAGAAAACCGTTAGGTCAGAGGTCTATCCTGAGCCTCATTCCATCGTATGCCAAGCAGACACCTTGAGGAAGCTGCCCGTTTACTTGTTCATGCAATCCAAGATAATGACTTATATGTGTGAGGTAAGCCTGTTCGGGTTGTATCTCATCTATGAGGTCGAGGGCTTCCCTCAAGGTGAAATGCGAAAAATGATCCTCTCTCCTAAGGGCATTGACTACAAGGCAAGTAACACCTTTGAGTTTTTTCTTTTCCTCCTCGCTTATGGTTTTCGCATCGGTTATGTATGCAAATCCGCCCACTCTGTATGCAAGACACGGCAATTTGTAGTGCATGACCTCCACTGGCATTATCTCCAATTCCTTTATGCATATCGGAACATTACTCTTTTGCCTTACGTCCACCTCATTCAAGTCGAACTGCGGCAGTCCCGGATAACGCGGGAAAGCAAAGGCGTAGGCATATTCGGACTTTATACCCTCCAATGCCTGACTGTTGGCATAGACCGGCATGGAACATTCCTGCAAATAGTTGAACGCCCTCACCTCGTCCAATCCTCCCACATGATCTCTATGCGAATGGGTGACAAGTATTGCATCAAGATAATCCACCTTCTCTCTCAACATCTGATAACGAAAATCAGGACCTGCATCTATACAAATCCTGGTACCTTTGTCCGATGTAATCAAAAGTGAAGAACGCAGTCTATGATCCTTTTTGTCATTTGAACAACAAACCTCACAATCGCACCCTATGATGGGTACACCTTGTGAGGTTCCCGTTCCTAAGAATACTATATCTAAATAGCCCATTTCAACAATATGGCACCCCATGTGAATCCTGCCCCGAAAGAGGTAAGTATGAGGTTGTCTCCTTTCTTGAATTTATGCTGGTTCTCAAACATAAGCATAGGAATGGTAGCCGATGGGGTGTTGCCGTATTTTTCTATGTTGACAAGCACCTTTTCGGGTTCGAGTTCCAAACGGTTTCCCGTAGCAACTATTATCCTAAGATTGGCTTGATGAGGAAGCAAATAGGCTATGTCTTTCGACGTCATGTTGTTTCTTCTGAGTATCTCCTCGGTAGCCTCGGCCATCTTGACAACGGCCCACTTGAATACGGCCTGACCTTCTAGATATATGTAATGCTCCTTTGCGTCTATTGTCTGATGCGTCGGAGGTTTTACCGAACCGCCAGCCACCTGATGCAGATGCTTTACGCCCTCTCCGTCGGAATACAACACCTCGTCTATCAGTCCGTATTCCCCTTCAGTTGCCTCAAGCAATACGGCCGCAGCACCGTCACCGAATATCGGGCAGGTCGCCCTGTCCTCATAGTTGACTATCGCCGACATCTTCTCCGCTCCCACGACTATGGCTTTCTTTACAAAGCCTGCCTCTATGTATTTGGCTGCTGTGGTAAGACCGTAAATGAATCCCGAACAGCCTGCGTTTATGTCAAACCCGAAGCCGTGTTTTACTCCGCACTTCTCCGCTATCACGTTGGCAGTTGCAGGAAACACCATATCCGGCGTAACCGTACAGCAGATTAT
>DXGG01000247.1 GCA_019114015.1 Candidatus Onthomorpha intestinigallinarum
GTTTCACCTCATATCTCTCTTGGATGATGCCAACAAGTGAAAATACCCGTCTTAAACTGCTCGTCTTGAGCTCTTTCCAAAACGACAACTACGAAATAACAGGCGGAGCGGACATGGTCTACAGCCTTTCCCGCACCATGGTGGACACCGAAGCCGTAGGTCTCGGACTTTACTTCCGCTCCAACGATGCGATAATCCTCTCACCATATTATCAGTACAACTCATTCACCGCAGGCTTGTCCTACGACATAAACATCTCGGGCTTGAGCGCGGCAACCAAGACATACGGAGCCTTGGAGCTGTGGTTGAGCTACGGATTCAACATATCAGGTTACAGAAAACAAATAAAATCAATACCATGTCCAACATTCTAAAAACATTTTGCATTGCCGCCATGCTGTTTGCGGCAGGCGTGTCAGACCATTGCTACGCTCAGGAAAAATATGCCAAGGCCTATGAGAAGAAAGGCGACAAGGCATTCGAACGGGGAGACTATGCGGAAGCCCTCGAATACTACATGATGGGTAAGAAGTTCATCCTCAAGCCGCTGTCGCTCATCTTCAAATGCGGAGAAGCTTGCAGGATGCTCAACGATTACGACAAGGCCGAGTACTGGTACCAAAAGGTGCTGATAGAAAACGACACGCTGAACATAAACAAGGAATTTCCATTGCTGTACCTGCATCTGGCAGAGGTGGCCAAATGCAACGGCAACACAATACAGGCACAACATTTCCTCAACACCTGCCTGATGGACTGCCCCGACATAACGATACGTAAAAAAGCCAAGGATGAACTGAAAAATCTCAGATGGATATTCGACAACAACAAGGAGAAAAAAGACATAACGGTGACGAATCTCGGAACAAACGTAAACAACGAGTTCTCCCAGTCTTCGACATTCATATTCAAGGACAGCATTATGTTCTTCGACTCTCCGACATTCAAGCAGGAAACAGAAGACGGACAAACCCTTTATTCCGACGTTTACAACAATGTCTTCTACTGTTTCATAGACGAAGACTTCTACACCCCCGCAAAACCCCTCGACTTCGGAGAGATAAACCGCAAAAGGAAAAACACGTCCAACTTCTTTTTCGACACGCAGACTCAAACGGCTTATTTCACCCGTTGCAGCATGCGCAAGGGCAAGGATAACTGTCAGATTTATTACAGCATGCTATCCGAAGGCAAATGGAGCAAAGCCAAAAGGGTCGATTCGGTTTATGACAAGGAATCCTCGAGTTCCTGTCCCGTTGTGGCAAGAGACGAAAACGGAAAGAGCATAATGTATTTCAGCAGTAACCGTCCGGGAGGCTACGGCGGCTATGACCTGTGGTATGTCGACTTGTCAAACGACGAGGCCAAACCGGTCAACCTCGGTCCCACCATAAACACCTCCGGCAACGAGGTAACGCCACATTACTGTCACGACGAGCAGTCCCTGTACTTCAGCTCCGACCACCACCCGGGCTATGGCGGCTTTGACATATTCCGCAGCGAGGGTTGGCTTTGCCGTTGGACAACTCCGGAAAACCTCATGCAGCCGATAAACTCCCCGGCCAACGACCTGTACCCCTTCATAAGCATATCGGCCGAGCAGGGCTACTTCACCTCAAACAGAAAAACCGAATACGCCAAGGACAACAAGACCTGCTGCAACGACATATACCGTTGGGACAGACAAATGCCGGAAGTGCCGACGGAAAAGGTGATAAAGGCCAAGGAATCGTTCAGCCCCGCCTTTGACCTGCCGATAACGCTGTACTTCCACAACGACCAACCAGACCCGGGCAGCAATTCCAACACCACGGAGACATCCTACCGGGAGTGCTACAAACAGTACCGCTCCCTCATAAACCAATACAAGGCCGTATGCTCACACGGATTGAACGACAGCCTCGAAGCCATAGAGGTGGAAAAAATGGAGAGGTTCTTCACCGACAAGATAGACAAGGGAATGACCAAGTTGGATCTTATGGCCCAATACATATTGAAGCAGGTGGAAAACGGCAGACAGGTACGCCTGCAAATAAGGGGCTACGCCTCGGCACTGTACAACGAGAGCTATAACTACACCCTCTCGGAAAGAAGAATAGTAAGCGTAGAGAACTATCTGAGAGAGTGGAACGATTCCATACTGAACCAATACTTCGACAAGAAGAACGAAAAGGGCGAAGGACAGATATCGATAGTTCAGATGGCCATGGGCAAACTGGAAAGCACCTCCGACAATCCTGAAAACGTGGAAGAAAAACGCCGCTCGGTATTCACCCTTCAGGCAATGCAGGAAAGAAGAATAGAAATAAAAGTGGTAGAGGTGAAATAAGGATGCCGACGGCCTTGATTACAACATACGCTTCCTACATGCCCGTGTGTCAATGATTGCACGACATTGCAAAACGGCCTTTCGTAAAAATGAAACGAAGAAACAGAAAATCCTTTTCTGATTCCGCAAAAATGAAACGCCGTTTTATTTTCATTCTTTTTTCGCTTCATACAAACGGTTGTCTTTCTGAAAGATGCAATGAACCAAGGCGAAAATGGCGAATTGAACGTCAAAAAAACATTGCCCGATTTGTGAGAAATAGACCACACGATTCGTCTAATAATATGGTGAGGTGTTTGTAAGAAAAAAAATGAAAGCCAAGGAGGAAAAGGAGAAAGAGCTGGCAGAGCTGGTGAAAGAACACAATGCAAGCATATTGCGCATATGCAAGGTGTACTTTCCGTACGACTATTATCTGAGGAAGGATCTGTACAACGAAATCGTATATCGCATTTGGCGAGGTTTGAACACTTTCCGCAATGACAGTTCTGTCAGGACATGGATATACAAACTGTCCATCAACACCGCGATAGAACTCTCTCAGGCCGAGAAACGGAACAGAAAGAAAATGGAAGTCCTCGCCGAACTTGCCGACAGATTGAGCGGAGAAAAGGAGCCCTTGTCCGATGAGCTGTACAGAATGATAGACCGTCTGAGTTCCATGGAAAAAGCCGTCATCTACATGTATCTCGACCGTAATCCGCAATCTGTCATAGCTGAAACACTCGGACTTACGGAAACCAATGTCTCCACCATGGTCGGACGCATAAAGTTGAAGTTGAAAAAATTCAAGGAAGATGAAAACGCAAACATTTGATTTGGACAATTATATGGAAGCGTGGAACGCACAGACGGTATCCGCATGTATGACCGAGACGGACATTGTCGAGTGCATCAGACGCCGTTATCCGCACAGGAACAGATACAGGAGAATGATACTGTCCGAGATATTCGGCCTTGTATTGTCCTTTGTTTTTCTGTTTTTCTTCATAGGACAATGGAACACTTTCAACGATGCCGACGCTCCCAAGGCAAGCATATCCGGAGCAATAGCAACTTGTATTGCTGCGATAGCGGATTGTGTTGCCATGCTCTTCTGCATCATCAAGGCTACCTCATACGAGGTTACGACCATGCAGATGATAAACAATCAGAGAATGTTGTTGAAGATGGAACGTTTCGAGATGCTTGCAATGCCGATAGTTCTTCCTTTTGCCATAACCTTCGTTCTTCCTGCCCTGATGTGGGTATTAGAAGACATAAACATATATGCGGACTTAAAGCATTACTGGCAGGCAACCCTGGCATGCATCCTCATTGCAGCAATTGCCGTAATAGTTGCGGCTTCATACATATACAGGACAAGCGTGCGCAAAATAAACGAGTGTATCGCCGACCTGAAAGTGGAATCGGAAATCAGGAACATCTAAAAAAACAAAGCCTTATGGAAGAAGTAATCAGTTTCAAAGGGTTCAAGAATTACCCTAAGGGAAATGCAAACATTGCATTGTCAAACAACAGTCTTGTACTTTCGGACATGAGTACAACGAGGGACGGTCTTGTTGTAGAGACCAACGGAGTGCCAAGCTTCGAGATAACATTCAGACCGCACACTGTTAAAAGCGGAGAAGTCTTCGGCTCTACATTCAACATAATGGACGGACTCAAAAGAATAAAGACAATAGGCCAATGGGCTTTGACCGAGAATGCGGACGGAGAATATGCCTACCTTGTAGTCAACAGTCGTCTGGAAGGCGGAAACATACAGGTTATCGGAAAGAAAAACGGCGAAATAGTCTATACCAAAAACATAACAAATACTCAAAACGTCAATGAGCCTTACAACAACTTCATCGTTATTCTGGCGGTGGCGGTAATAGCCGTAACCTATGTGGTAGTAAAATCAACCTGCAAGAAAGAGAAACATGTCAAAAAAGACAAGGACGGCAATACGACCGAAGTGGAAGAGAAAATCACCAAATCCATCGGTTTGAACTGCAAGATAGCTCCGATTGTGGAAAGTGTGGCGACTATCAATCCTACTCTTGAAAACACTCTTATAGAAATAGACGAGGTGATTATTTCTTCATCGCGCACCTATCCCGGTGAAATACCGTCCGAACTGGATGGCGAGATAGCGGAAGTCATATTCAACACCAACGCTTTCGAAAACATGATAATAACCGATGAAAAGATTCTTGAGAAAATATAGTACACAAGGCATAACAAGAATCATAATGAAATGACTATACAATAGTCTTGATTGAAAAATCTACGTCAATAAAATAAACTCAACTCCTGAATGCCGTTTTCGCTTGTCGGAACGGCATTCTTTATTCCCGGTTTTCTAAAAATCAAT
>DXGG01000248.1 GCA_019114015.1 Candidatus Onthomorpha intestinigallinarum
TCTCCGAAATCAAAACGATATACAGGGATCTGATAAGGGAAAACATAATGATAGCCCAAATAGACCAGAAACTCACCGGAACAATAAACATCACTCCGCAGGAAGTGGTGGATTTTTACCAATCGATACCGCAGGACAGCCTGCCCGTAATAGAACAGGAGTACAGATTTGCCCAGATAGTAAAGTTACCTAAAATATTGGATGAGGAGAAAGAAGCCGTGAAAAGCAGGCTGAACGATTACAGGGAAAGAATATTGAAGGGCAGCAAGTTTTCCACTCTTGCCACTCTCTACTCCGATGACCCTGCCTCAGCGAAACAAGGCGGGGAGTTGGGATTCTTCTCCAGAGGCGACATGGTGGCAGAATTTGAGAATGCAGCCTTTTCGTTGCAGGAAGGGGAGATATCTCCCATAATAGAGACCCAGTACGGCTTTCACATAATACAGTTGATAGAAAGAAGAGGCAATCAGGTCAATTGCAGACATATACTGCTGCAACCCAAGATATCGGAACTGCAAATGGAACAGGCCAGAAAAGAACTGAGCGAAATAAAGGACGAGATTGCCAAAGGAGAGATTACCTTCGAGGATGCAGTAGTCAAATATTCCGACGATGCTTCCAAAATAAACGGAGGAGTGATTGTAAATCCTTACAACGCCAGTGCTTCCTTCTCCAAGGACGCAATAAACGAGACGATGCAAAACGTGGACAGGGTCGACTTCGATGCCATGAAGGAAGGAGACATAACCGACCCGGTAAGATTCAAGTCCGATTTGGCGGATGCCTATCGTTTGATAAAGGTAACAAGGAAAACATCTGCTCACAAGGTAAACCTTACGGATGACTACGACAAGATACAGGAATCGGCTCTCAACTCAAAGAAGACGGACATAATAAAGGAATGGGCGGAGAAAAGAATCAAGAACACCTACATAAACATAAATCCTGAATACAGGGACTGCAATTTCAAACTTAACTGGTTGAAGAAATAATCATTTTTTGCCATGCAGGAAAGACAAGCATTAGAGGAAGTGGAACTACTGGACAGTCTGGTAAACAAATGCAGACTGCTGAAAAAGGAGATAGCCAAGGTCATAGTCGGACAGGAAGACATCGTACAGCAGGTGCTCATCTCCATTTTCTCATCCGGTCACTGTCTGTTGGTCGGAGTACCCGGTCTGGCCAAGACACTGCTTGTGAACACTATATCACGAACCTTGGGACTGAGCTACAACAGGATACAGTTCACTCCCGACCTTATGCCTTCAGACATAATAGGCAGCGAGATATTGAACAAAGACAGAGAGTTTGAATTTATCAAAGGCCCCTTGTTTGCAAACATAGTCCTGGCCGACGAGATAAACCGGACACCTCCAAAGACCCAGGCCGCACTATTGGAAGCCATGCAGGAGCATAGTGCGACGGTTAACGGAAAGATACACAAATTGCAGGAACCCTTCTTTGTACTCGCGACGCAGAACCCGATAGAACAAGAGGGAACATACCCATTGCCGGAAGCCCAACTGGACAGATTCATGTTCATGCTTTGGCTTGATTACCCTTCCTTTGACCAGGAAGTGGAGATACTGAAGAACACAACGGTCGGACGCAATGTGGAACTGAACACCATAATGAATTCGGAAGAAATAATATCGTTGCAGAACCTGATAAAGAAGGTACCCGTCAGCGACAACATATACAGATACGCCGTATCGCTCGTAGAGAAGACGAGGTTGAATGAAACGGGCAGCAAACTGGCCAGGGAATACCTGTCATGGGGAGCGGGACCGAGAGCATCTCAGTATCTTGTCACCGGAGCCAAATGCAATGCGGTACTAAACGGGAAGTATTCGCCCGACATAGAGGATGTGAATGCAGTGGCAGTGGCGGTACTAAGACACAGAATAATCCCTAACTATGCCGCGCAGGCAAACGGAATGACAAGCAAATCAATAGTGGAAGAATTAATAAAAGAACAATAGGAACTATTAATATGAAACGGATTTTATTCATCTTTATAATGTTTTTCTGCGTACTTGGACTGAATGCGCAACCCGAAAGGGCAAATGTTCCTCAAAAATCCAAGACGACAAATCCGACAAACGGTATGGAATACGACATACCTGAAGACGGTTGCGACTTTGTGATGATACCTCAACCGAAAAAACAAAGGAGAAACAACCGAAAGAAACAGGAACCCACAGAACCTTATTATCCGGACAGAATAGAAGCATATATATGTTTCGAACCAAATTCCGCGTACTACACCGAGAGCGGACTGAACATATTGGACAGCATATATTCCATAGCCTTTGACAAAAGCAACAACAAATTCTACAAAATGACCATAGAGGCTTACGATGATGCCGAACCGCTGAACGAACTGAACGCTTCACTGGCAAGAGACAGGGCTGTTATGATTTTCAATTATTTCTCGTCAAGGGAAGAGACAGAGTTCATCATCAAGCGCACTCCGAGCAAATATGTGCATTCGTGCAGTGGAGAAATGGATTACTATATAAAATACAAGATGCCTTTCGACTTCAGATGGGAAAACCTGTACACCAAAGCCGAAGAGGAAAGGACCGTGAATGGAATAAACCTAACCGGGAAAGTTCACCTTGTGATAGAAAACGATCCTGAAGGTTGTCTTGGAGAATACTACAACTACTATTATCCTTCTGTTGACACCATATTGAGCGGCAATTGCGCCATGGTCAAGATTCCGCAGGGAGCATTGGAGTCAATAACCCACACGAAAGACACTATAGAGTACAGCTGTACCATAGACTATAAGGAATTCATGACCTTTGAGGATTTGACAAACAACTATCATCTGATACCACACAAGAAACAATACCTGATAAATGCGGGTTATATAGTTGTCAATGCAGACCACAAGCCAGATTATGCAACATGTCAGATGAAAGAAAACTTCGAACCCGTAATACAGGTAAGAGTACCTATAGAACTGCAGCAGAACGATGCAAGATTGAGATTCTACGCCAAGGTATATGACTCCAAGGGCAGACCGTCCTACAAGGCCATACCTACAAAACGGGAGAAAGACAAGGAGACCAAGTTGCAGACGCTGACTGCCAACATAACGGCCTTTCAATTGGACACCATATACATAGGCAAGAAGGTCGAAGAAAAAGACATGTCGGATTATTTCTTCTCGGCCAAGGAAGGCGAACCGGGAGCATTTTACGCAATGGGAGGTTGGCTGAAGCCTTACAAACTCGACAAGAAAGGCACATACGTAATAAAGAAAGAGATGCAACTCGTATTACGTAAACCGATAGGGGAAGTTATAGACGAATAGACAAATCTATTGCTTATTCTTATTTCTTGCTTCGTATAAGATAAAAACAACTGGTACTGAAAAAATTCCTTACAAAAGGAATGGCACCGATAAATCCGCATAGCTTGCGGGGCTTGAGTCCGAACTTGACCTCATAGTGAGGATTGATGAAATACAACTGTTCGTTCACAATTTCATAACCCGTCTGTTCTGCCAGCCTGCGGAACATCTCTATCGTACAACGCGTACGCTTGACACTCAACAACTCCCTCACTATTCCCTTATCCTTCTCAAGCATGTTCAGAAGCCTTGAATACAAAGCGTAAGGCAACAAATGCAGAAACGGACAATGGGACACGAATCCGTTCCGTGCTATCTGCTGATGCCCCCCGAAAGGCATGTACCACGCCGGAAAACCTATGTATATGAAACCGTCACTCTCAAGATAATCCTTGAGCAACAGCAACAAAGCCTTCTTGTCCATTATATGCTCTATCACATCATGCAGCATTATCAAACGAAAACGCCTGTCCAGTCCCTTGAGAGAGAGTATGTCGCAGGCAATGAACAGACCATTCTGTCCGTTCTGTCCGAAGAAATCCTTCGCCTGTTCTATCCGCTCCTCCTCTATGTCAAGACCCACAACATCACTGCCCCTTCGGGCAAAAGGCAGAAGGTTTCCGCCCTCCCCGCATCCGACCTCAAAAACCGTATCGGGAAACGATTCCAAATACTTCTCCAGATAAGGAATATAATATTTCTCGGTGGTCTGTACCTCCTCGTCGAAGTACTGCCGTCTGTCTTTATGTCGCTTCTGCATACGTATTTATCTTGTTTCTTCCAACAATTCCCTGTTAACCTCCAACGGGCTGTACTTCTTATGGGAATCGCACTCGTCCTCAAACACATTCCTCTTACCGCAAACACAAGAGGTGCGGTCTCCCGTCATAGGATCGACACTCGCACAATGACGCTTGAAC
>DXGG01000249.1 GCA_019114015.1 Candidatus Onthomorpha intestinigallinarum
GTTCTCTATTTGTTTTACATGACTTGAGGTGTCGTTGTAGGAATAATGTAGCAAGTCCCCTTTCAAGCGTATTGTCTCTGCCCCCTCCGGCAGTTCCAGCCTTTCATGTACGAATTCCCCCTGCCAACGAACCTTGCGTCTGTCAAATATTCTTGTCTTTATGTCCGGATACCACCCGCAATGCTTTATCCAACTGCCACAGTAGTTGGTCAGACGGGACAGACTGTAAACTTTCCGACTGTCATATTCCCCTTCCTTGAGTTTTTTGATGTTCCTGCTCAATTCATCCGACAGGCATTCGTCGGCATCTATCGACAGTATGACATCGTGAGAAGCCAAAGTATTGCCGAAATTTTTCTGTTCGGCGTATCCGAGCCACTCATGAGAAAAAAACCTTACTTTATCAAATGATTCGGCTATTCCCTTGGTGTTGTCGTTGGAAAAAGAGTCAACCACAATAATCTCATCCGCAACTTCATGCAGAGAACTTAAGCATCGCGCTATGTTGTCCTGTTCGTTGAACGTTATTATTACTGCGGAAATACGCATATGCGCTAAAGAATTTTGTCTACATCCCTGAAAGCAAATTCCTTAACCGAAGGCAAAAGGCTCTTTACGTCTATGACGTTTATTTTCTTGCGGGGGAAAGCCTTGTCCATGGCCATGTCAACCTTGTTTGCAAAGCCTTCTTCCGTCGCTTTGGCAAACTCCACGTACACTGTAATGTTTTTCGGTCTTTTTTCCTGAGCGGAGACGAATGCCTTGTGAGCCCATGCAGACCGTACTTCGAATTCGGTCAGCACCTTGACAATGTCGTTCGTCAGTTTTTTCCTTCTGTTTCTGCTCCACCAACTTGCTTTGCGTTCTTTCCCGGTCAGAACCTTGGACAACTTGTTGTTGGTCTTTTTATCTATCATTCCGACTGTAACGATTTGGATTCCGACGATTCTATAACTTGACCAAGCCCGCAAAACCCATGAAGGCCATTGCCAAAATGCCGGCCGTAATCAATGCGATTGGAATGCCTCTCACTCCTTTTGGAACGCCTACCAATTCCAACTGTTCACGCAAACCCGCAAAGATAACCATGGCAAGCGTAAAGCCCAAAGCGATGCCTATGGTGTAAACTATGCCGTCCAGAAGATTGTATCCTTTCTGGATTACCAGAATTGATATACCCAAAACCGCACAGTTGGTCGTTATCAGCGGCAAAAATACTCCCAAGGCCTGATAAAGGGCGGGACTTATCTTTTTCAGGATGATTTCAACCATCTGTACCAAAGCGGCTATTACCAATATGAAAACGATGGTTTGCAAAAATTCTATGTGTAAGGGAACCAGAACAAAATACTGCAAAAGAAATGTCACTATGGTTGAAAGAGTCATCACGAATACGACGGCAGCTCCCATTCCGGCAGCGGTACTTACCTTTGTGGATACCCCCAAAAACGGACATATTCCCAGAAACTGGGACAGTATGACGTTGTTTACAAATACCGCAAAAATGATAATCGTTAAGTATTCCATAATCCAATCTATATTTTTTCAATTTGCAAAGCTAATGTTTTTTATTCGAATTCCGTGCTTTTTCTCTCAGGTTTTTTGTCTTCAGGATAGCTTTTTTTCTTTCTTGATTCCGGGAAAATGAAATCAAGAAAGAAAAAAATGAAACAAAGATCCAAAAAACTAAAATGAAGTTTCGGTAAAACGCTTTTTCGTATCTTTGCCATGACATCGCAAAGGGGGTATAATGGAACTTTTTTACAGGACATACGGAACTTTGCAGGGCAGAACGGTAGTCATACTTCACGGTTGGCTTGGCATGAGCGGGCATTGGCATAATATTGCAAGGTTTCTGGCGACAAAAGGATTCCGGGTGGTCGTTCCGGATCTGCCCGATCACGGACGCAGTTTTCACACGGATTTTTTTTCATATGAGGGCATGGCACGTTGCATGGACGATTTCCTGCGCTCGCATACCATTGGCAAACCGATACTTGTGGGACATTCCATGGGAGGTAAGATTGCCATGAAGATGGTTGACTTGTATGGTGACGTATACGACAGACTGGTAATTGTGGATATTTTGCCCCGTGTCTATCCTTGGCTTATGGAAAAAGGATCGGTGGCGGATGTGATATTGAATACCGATCTTGAATCCTTTTCTGCAAGGAGTCAGTTGTATGACCATTTCCGGCAAAACTCCGTGGGGGATGGCTGGTTGGCATTGCTTATGCAGAACATAAGGATGGAAACGGACGGAAAAGGAAAGGCGGTGTTTAGATGGAGGAGTAATGCGTGTATGCTTGCAAAAAACATGTTTAAGGTTGCCGGAGGCTTGGATTTGTCTGACATATATCTTCCCACATTGCTCATAAGGGGCGACAGATCCGAGTTTACTCGCGAGGAAGATATCGGGGATTTCGGTGTTGTATTCAAAAACGGTAGCATAGTCACAGTGGCCGATAGCGGTCATTGGGTTTTTGTTGACAATACTGAAGGCTTATTGGAGTGTTTGATGAATTATCTGAATTGATTTCTGGGTAAAAGTCATTTTTTTTACTAACTTTGCCCGAAAATACGGTTGATGGAGATAAAGATAGAGGTTGTACTGCTTGTTCTGTCCGCAATGTTTTTTTTGAGTGTTCTTGCGGGAAAGGCAAGTTCGAGATTCGGCATACCGGCCTTGTTGTTATTTTTGGGAGTCGGCATGCTTTGCGGCTCGGACGGTTTGGGCATACAGTTCGACAATATTCATCTTGCTCAGGCTGTAGGTACGGTGGCTTTATGCATCATTCTGTTTTCGGGAGGCATGGACACCAAGATATCGGAGATAAGACCCGTATTGTTTCAAGGGATTATATTGTCTACCCTCGGGGTTTTGCTTACCGCCCTGCTTACCGCGGTAATCATCTGGTTGGTTCTGGGGCGAACGGCTATAGGTGCGGGTATAGGTTTTTTGACATCCCTGCTGTTGGCCTCCATAATGTCTTCAACTGATTCTGCGTCCGTTTTCTCCATATTGCGTTCCAAAGGTTTGCATCTGAAGCATAATCTGCGTCCCATGCTCGAATTGGAAAGCGGAAGCAATGATCCTATGGCATACATGCTGGTAATAACTCTTACGCAAATCTTGAAGGTGGGAGAGGTATCCGATTATTGGTCTGTTGTGGTGAAGTTTTTTTTGCAGTTGATTGTGGGAGCGTTGGCGGGGTATCTTCTCGGGAAGTTGGCCGTTTTGATTATCAACAGGATAAGGATAGGTAATGAGGCGTTGTACCCCATTTTGGTTCTTACTTTCTGCATAGCGATATTTTCGGTTACTTATTTTATCTACGGCAACGGTTATCTGGCGGTATATATAGGCGGTCTGGTCATAGGCAATTCCAAATTCGTCCACAAGCGTTCCTCGATGAAGTTTTTTGAGGGACTGGCCTGGCTGTTTCAGTTGGTAATGTTTTTGACTTTGGGTTTGCTTGTAAATCCTCATGAACTTGTACCGATAATGTTGCCTGCTTTCATAATCAGTTTTGCAATGATATTCATAGCCCGTCCTCTGACGGTGTTTCTATGTCTGCTTCCATTCAAGGGCATGACGTTTAAGGACAGGACCTATGTTTCATGGACAGGGTTGAGGGGAGCGGTACCCATAATATTTGCGATAATACCTTTGGCGGAAGGAATTCCTGAAGCGCGCATCATTTTCAATATAGTGTTTTTCTGTACGTTGATTTCGCTTTTGGTTCAGGGTACATCCTTGCCCCTTGTCGCCCGTTGGCTCGGTTTGGCCGATGAGACAAGGAATGAAATTTCGCTGAAGGATTTTGACATAGATGTTTCCAGTGACATCAAAAAGGTATTGGCCGAGGTGGAACTTTCGGATATTTCTTTTGAGAAAGGATGCAGGCTTATGGACATTAAACTGCCTGAAAACACTCTTGCCGTAATGGTCAAGCGTGACGAGAAATATTTTATTCCGACGGGCAAGACGGTGTTGAGGAATAAGGATAAGTTGTTGATAATGACGGATGACGATAAGTCCTTGCAGGAAGTTTATGGCATTCTGAAAATAAGAAAGGAATAGGACGGGTGTTTTGCCGGACGGAATGGTTGAGATATAATATTACAAAAGTATAATAACAGTAGAGATGAAAGTATTAGTTTTAAATTGCGGAAGCAGCTCTATCAAATATCAGTTGATAGACATGGACAAAGGTGCAAGCCTTTTGGCCAAGGGTTTATTGGAGCGCATAGGATTGGAAATGGGGGAATTTACTCATAAACCTGTCGGAAAGGACAAGTACTATGTAAAGCAGCCTATTGCTGATCATAAGGCAGGAATCAAGATGGTGTTGGATGCTTTGGTTGATGAGAAGATAGGAGTGATAAAGTCATTGACGGAAATAAACGCCTGCGGTCACAGGGTGGCCCATGGTGGAGAGGTTTTCAAGTCTTCGGTTCTTGTAGGTGAAAAGGAGAAGGAACAGATAAGGGCCTTGTTTGCTTTGGCTCCTTTGCACAATCCTGCCAACCTTCAGGGCATTGAGGCGATGGAAGCAATATTGCCGGGAGTTCCACAGGTTGCGGTGTTCGATACCTCTTTCCATCAGACAATGCCCGAGAAGGCATATCTGTATGCCATTCCATACGAATATTATCAGACGGACAAGATACGCCGTTACGGATTTCATGGTACCTCACATCGTTTTGTCGCTCCCAAGGCAGCGAAGATGGCAGGCATGGACATAAACAATTCCAAGATAATATCATGTCATTTGGGTTCGGGAGCCTCCATTTGTGCCGTTAAGAACGGACAGTCGGTAGATACCTCCATGGGATTCACTCCTGTCGAGGGATTGATAATGGGTTCAAGATGCGGTGATTTGGATTTGGGAGTGTTGCTTTACATTGCCGAGAAGGAGAATATGGGTATAAAGGAAATGAACAACTTCATCAACAAGGACTGCGGTTTGAAGGGAATAACAGGCGGTGTTGTTGACATGCGCGACATCATGGCAGGCAAGCGTGAAGGAAAACAAAGGGAAACCTATGCCTTTGACATGTTTGCATACAGGGTAAAGAAGTACATAGGTGCTTATGCCGCTGCAATGGGAGGAGTTGACATCATTCTGTTTACCGGAGGCATAGGAGAGAATGCATGGTGGCAGAGACAGGAAATATGCGAAGGTCTAGAATTTTTGGGAGCCGAAATGGACAAGGAGGCAAATGAGAAGATGGCAGGACAGGACGGCATAATATCCAAGCCTGATAGCAGGGTGAAAATACTTTCCGTTACAACGGACGAGGAACTGGTCATAGCACAGGATACTTATTCGATAGTTAAGCAGTTGTAATGAAAAGATTTGCTGATTTTTTAATGTCTCTCGGCGGTTGGAAACTGATAGGAGAGCCTGAAGAGGACATGAAGAACTGCGTCTTCATAGAGGCACCGCATACCT
>DXGG01000250.1 GCA_019114015.1 Candidatus Onthomorpha intestinigallinarum
ATATAGAACAGCGATGGCGAGAGTTTGTGAAATTACAGGAAAGAAGACCATTACGGGCAACAGAGTTTCCCATTCAAATGTAAAGACAAAAAGAAAGTTTTATCCTAATCTTCAAACGAAGAAATTTTATATTCCGGAAGAAGGTATATGGGTGACTTTGAAGGTTTCGGCTGCCGGAATGCGTACTATAAACAAGAAAGGCATCATGGCATGTTTGAACGAATCCGTTGAGAAAGGAATAATCAGGTTTTAGAGTAAAATTATTCTTTAATAGGAATAGTAGGAGTATTGTTGTAATGCTCCTTTTTTTGTTTTTGTTTTATGAGTTATTCATTTGATTACCCTATAAGAGTCGGATACGTCGATACTGACAAGATGGGATTTGTTCATAACAGCAATTATTTCGTCTATTTTGAGATTGGGCGTACAGAAGCAATGAGAAATTTGGGCATAAGCTATAAAGAGATGGAAAATAAAGGCGTAATGATGCCTTTGGTTGAACAGTATGCAAAATATCACAAACCTGCTTTTTATGATGACAGACTTACAATACGTACAAAAATAGAACAGATGCCCAAGGCCAAAATCCGGTTCGACTATTTTATTTTAAGAGAATCGGATGACGGGAAAGAGGAAATGTTGTGTAGCGGATATAATATTTTGGCTTTTGTGGACGTTCTAACTAAAAAGCCTTTGAAATGTCCCGATTTTGTGAGTAAAATGTTGGAAAAATTTTGTGGATAAGTGTAAAGTGCTTATCTTTGCAAAGCATTAAATACATTAATTAACAAATTAAACAAGAAAGAGGTATTAAAAAATGATTATTGTTCCAATCAAAGAGGGTGAGAATATTGAAAAGGCTCTCAAGAAGTTGAAGAGAAAGTTTGAGAAAACGGGTGTTGTAAAGGAATTGAGAAACAGACAAAAGTTCACAAAACCTTCTGTGGTGGCAAGAGATCGTAGGTTAAAGGCTATTTACATTCAAAAGTTGCAGCAGCAAAGTATGGATAAATAGTTTTTGTTTAACATTAAAAAAGCTTGCAACTTGCTTGTAAGCTTTTTTAACATGAATTTGTTGGGTATGTATATAGAAAGATTTACTGATTATTTAGAGAACGAGAGGAATTATTCTGCTCATACGATTTTGGCTTATACGGCAGATGTCAATCAATTCATAGATTGTGTGAAAGAAGAATGCGGCATAGCAGACGTAAAGGATGTAACTCCTTCTGTTATCAGGGTTTGGATGGTCGCGATGAAAGAACGAGGTGTGTCCAATAGAAGTATAGGCAGAAAAATAGCTTGTTTGAGAACTTATTTC
Organism: Candidatus Onthomorpha intestinigallinarum; assembly: GCA_019114015.1. Classification (GTDB taxonomy): domain Bacteria; phylum Bacteroidota; class Bacteroidia; order Bacteroidales; family P3; genus Onthomorpha; species Onthomorpha intestinigallinarum. The sequence goes on from DXGG01000250.1 coordinate 1,322, forward strand.
ACTTTCCTTTACAAGGAGGGGTTGATTCCGGAAAACCCTATGTTGAAGATAATGGCTCCTAAAGTTGGAAAACGAAATCCTTCCTATATACTCAATGACGATATGGAAAAGATATTGGATGAAAAAAGCGCGGACGGCTCTTTCTTCGGCATGAGAGATTATTTGATATTGGAATTGGTTTATGCCACGGGAATGAGACAGGCGGAATTGTTGGAATTGAGGGAGTGTGACATAGACTACGAGAATCAGGAAATAAAGGTTGAAGGCAAGGGAAGAAAAGAAAGAATAGTGCCGGTAAATCCTACCTTATTGGAAAAACTGAAAGTGTACATTGAAAAGAAAAAATCCTTGAAGACGGATACGGATTATTTGTTTGTCAACAAGAGATTCGAACACATGTCCAAAAAACAACTGTATTCATTGGTATGCAAGGAACTTGAAAAGATAAACGTCGCCAAACATTCTCCGCATGTATTAAGGCACAGTTTTGCCACAAATATTTTGGAGCAGGGAGGGGATTTGTCTGCCGTAAAAGACATATTGGGACATAAAAGCATAGAAACGACACAGGTTTATACACATACCACAATAGAAGAATTAAAGAAAGCATATAAGTTGGCTCATCCGAGATCAGACGAATAACAAACTAAAAAAAGGAGGTTATTATGAAGGTTACAATTAATGCGGTTAAGTTTAGACCGGATCAAAAACTGGAAGACTTTGTCAATGATAAAGTATCTAAATTGGAAAGGCAGGCTGCAGGCTTATTGGGAGCGGAAGTAACATTGAAAGTGGATAAACCTGAATCGGAAAACAATAAAATAGCAGAAATAAAGATTGTAATAGCCGGCAAAGACTTGTTTGCCTCAAAACAGGCAGACAGTTTTGAAGAAGCCGTGATGTTGTGCATCGATGCATTGAAGACACAGATTAGCAAATTCAAGGAAAGAAAGTAAACACAGAAATGTCTTGAGATAAAATTACAGCCATTCAACAATAGTTGAATGGCTGTTTTCGTTCATAATAAGTTGAGTTTTACAAGAACAAAACAGTTTTTTTATTGCTTTGCAGAAAAATAAAAACAGACAGTAATTTATGGATAAGGAAAACATAAAAGACAGATTGGGGGTAATACCTGAGGACCAGATGGATTCAGCAAATGAGTATATACATCAGTACATAGGTCTTAGACTGGCCGCAATGGGTGTATCGGCATTCAACAACAACCTTGACAAATCGCAACAGAATTTCATGAGCATATTGAAAGGATTGTTGTCGAATTACAAGGAAAGAGAAGAACTGTACGATAACTATCTATGCCCCCCGGACATAAGAATACAGAACTTTCTGAACAGATATTTTGCTTCGGTGAAAGATGTACCCGACATAAAAATACCTTTAAGAACATTTACCCTTGATTCCTACGGAATAGCAAGGGCATTGTCTCTGCCTCAAGGCAAGGATGAATATATTTCGACTTACATAAGTTCTTACAAAGTAAAGCAAGGAGTTTTGCACAATCCGAAAAACGACAGAAGAACTACGAAAGGAGTCTTTCACATAGCGGAAGGAGGTCTTCCTATTCCGGGAGACAAAAAGGCAGTGCCTATCAATGTTGCCAAATATATATTTTACAGAGCTTTTGCCGAAAATGGCGATGTCATGGAGTTGCCTTACACCTCCTGCATGGACAAACCTGTAAAACTTCTTGTGTCATTGTTACTACGACCTACCGTTTGTCCTGAAGTCAAGGGGGTTACGGACAAGAAAACAATGGAGATAAGGTTCTTTGCTCCCGGTTCACTCGTGAGCAGTCTGGATTTTGTGGAAAGCATATTCGGCAACGGAGGAAGCCCTTATCACATAAAGAACGACTCTGCTTTGGACGTGGAACACTGGACAGGACATACCGGTTGCATAATTTTAGCCCCTCAACTCACACTGCTTACCAAGAAAGAGTGCGGGCTGCCCCTTGTGTCACAGGCAACGGACAGACAAAAAAGAGACGGAATGTGCTGGAGCAAGGAAGATGAGCTGTACAACGACGGCCTTCCTTTCAAACTGTGCGTAAGAACCGAAGAAGGAATTGTTGCAACCGTCATAGCGGACAATTATTTCGGATACTCCAAAAAAGAAATCAAAACAATGATAGGCTATGCCTCCAACATATTCGGAAATACCGAAGAGGAACATGCGGGAGGCGCTTTGGTATTTCCGGGATACAATCAGGGCGATACCTATTTTGCCAATCCAATGAAGGTGAGAAACACCTTTGAAGATGTAAAAAAGAACTGCCGTGACTTCATAGAATTCAAACAAGAGGGCTACGGAATAGACAAAAACTTCAATAACATATATTATTTGCCTGAAAACACCAACTTCAATGTGCCGAACCAGGAAATAAAATGGAAGAATGAATCAGGTGAACATCACCTTAAACTGCTGCCGAACAAGATTTACATACTGCCGAACGGAAGCAAGTTCAGAATGGAAAGCTATTCCGGAGCGCTAAATTACAGACTGGTGGAAACAATAGGCGACGGCTTGTTCTGTCACAAGCCTTGCACCGTTTCGGGAGGTGGAAAATCCGAAATATCCAAGTCAATAGCCGATGCCATATTCGGAGGTCCTTTCTTCATAAGTGATTTTGAAAAGGATTTTGAAAAGGTTGAGGAAATCATAAACTATGATTACTCCAAACGGTTCAAGTCTCTTGGAGAGCCGATACCTTACAGCAGAAGTTTCCTTTGCAATCGCCGCTCCATGGGTTCGGTAATAAAACTGCTTACCCCGTCTTCGGAATACACAAAAGAATACAACCAATGGCTTGAAAGCCTTCCGCAATACATAAAGGGAATCGCTCTCATCATCAAACGTTTCTACAAGGAGGAATGGGGCAACGAATGGAAGAAATATTTCAACGTGGACATTTTGAACGGAACTCCGGGTAATGAACTGAAATTCGGTAACAGAAAAATATACGCCCGCTATCTGAGAGTCGGATTCGAAGAAAACGGAACATGGCGGACTTTCAAGTTGAGACAGGATTTCGTCCATTCCGACAAGATTCAGATGGAAGACGACATAACCGCATCGACAGTTGTTCCCACAAGACTGTTGTCCAATTTGGGCAAGGCTGCCGACAATTACAGCGTGAAGATAGTGGAAAACTGCGAGTACAGATCTTTCCAACGTCCAGATGATGCGATAGTAAGAGGATACGACAAGAAAGCGGAATCCGACCTGGCATCACCAAATACCTTTATTTCAAACTTTGAACCCCTTACTCAAAAAGACGCACAGGAAATAGTTGAAGACGTAATCAATTTCGACAGGTTTACAAAGCCTATGCGCGACCTTATACAATCGGTGGCGGACAAAAAGGACAGCAAATATTTTGTTTGCTCTGCAAATCCGCGATTGGTAAACTCCAAGCCGTCAAAGAACGTAAGGTACTTGCAGACCCGTGACGACCTTGTCAAACCCGAAGAAAAATATGTTGCCGAGGTGGGAATGCGTCTGGCAAGAAAGCTTAAGCCGAACGAGCCTTTGTACATACCTGTCAACTCCGTTCTTCCGGGAAGAAGAAACAACAGAGCCGAAGAAGGAATACGTCCTCTTGCGGTCTACAACCCTATTCACTATCAAGAATTGCCTGAACTGTTCATGGACTTCATCTGTTCACTAACAGGCAAAAGCCCTTCGACAACCGGAGCAGGCTCGGAGGGAGCATTGACCAAAGGTCCTTTCAACTCACTTTGCGCAACAACCGATTTGGACAACGCTCTGGTCTCCTATATTCTTACCGGTTACGACGGATTCACAACTCCGGCAGGATACATAGGAAGCAAGTACAGAATAGATCACGACCTCAGCCTTTTGATTCCGGAATTGTGGGCAAGGCTTACGCCTGAAGAAAGAAACCCTAAGTATCTGATAGAAAACGGATTCTTTGAAAAACTCGACGACTTCTCCTACGAAGGAAAGATTGTCAAGGCCTCTGTTCTCGGATACAGGGTTACGGACAAGTTCGTCCACAACTTCTTCGGAAGAGTGTTTGAAAACCCTAACGTGGTGTTCACACCCGAAATGCTGAAACCGGAACTGCAAAATCTGTCCGAGTTCGTGGACGGAGTGAACAACATTGTGGAAAACCAGTCCCGCGTTGCAAGAATGTACATAGAGGACGGAAGCGTGGAGGCTGCAATTCCGCCGTTGAAAGCCCTTATATACATCATGGCAAACGGCGAATACAACGGTATGAGAGCCGATTCCGAAGAATTCAGACAGATGTTCACAAGAGACTATCTTTTGGAAAGCGACTGGTATGCCGAAAGATTGAGAAACAAACACATAAACGATATAAACTTGTGGCAGTCTCATCAGAAATATATAAGCGAATTCTTGCAGAAGGCAGCCAATCTGTCCGAATCAAAAAGGAACATGATAAAGGAAATACTGCAAAAGACCAATGACGAACTCAAATACGTCAAGTCACAGGAGTATTACGATAAGTTGGTTGGCAGTCTGGGTAAGGACAATCTGTACAGATAAACCGCAGATTTCTTACCTCTGAAACGGATTCAGAAAAGAAAAAAACGGAATCAAATTCCAATCTGACGGAATTTGATTCCATTTTTTTCTTTCTTTATTCTGTTGCGATACCTTCCCAAACGGTATTACAGACAGGCATAATCCCTGCCGTAATGCAGCATTTGCGACAGATAACTTTCGGGATAAACCGTCTTGAAATCAATTATCCGTCCCTCATCGTCAAAGACCGGTTGAATGTCAACGTTGACGAATCCTCCGTAAGGCTTCAGGTCCAGAGCTCCGTAACGCTTTATCACTTCCCTGTGCAGTATCGGGTCTATGTCTATGGCATAACGTTCCACCAGTTCCTTCGCCTTGTCGTATTCTCCCAAAGACTTTATGCGCTGAATCATTCCCAATAGTTCGCCAAAACCCTTTCTGAGATTTTCATAATCGGTTATATGAAAATAAGTCTTGCCTTCCCTCTCAACCTTTTCAATACCGAAACCATTCTCAAAGCAATATGCGGAGATAAGTTTACGGGCCTGCATGTGGGCTTTTCTCAAGGGTTTCCCCTCCTCTATTCTCGCATACTGGCTCAAAAGACCGTTCATTATGTAAGAGTCACAGGCCGTCATTCCGACCTCAGGGGAGTCTGCCAGTTTCAACTCAATCATTTTGGAATCCAACAGATAATACAGTGCAAAAAGATCTGCCCGCGCCTCTTCCAGACATGAGGAAAATTCCTTTAGGGCATTGCTGTCCGTACCTTCGAGCAGTTGACCCGAACCGTGGCCGAGGCATTCATGCATGTCGGTATGCAGGTCGTCTGCCAGAATACCGTATGTTCTGTTGCGTTCCTTTTCCTCCATGGAAAAGGCGAATTCCTCAAGGACGCTTTTTTCGCACTCCAAAGCCGCGGCCTTGTAGGCATGGGAAAGGTTTGCGATGTTCACGCTCTTTGAACCGTATTCCTTTCTTATCCAGTCGGAATTTGGAAGATTTATTCCTATCGGAGGAACGGGGTAGTTGTCGCCTGCAAGACAAACGGCCTCTATCACTTTTGCCGATATTCCAACGACGTTTTCTTTCTTGAACCTGTCCTCTATCGGAGAATGATCCTCGAACCACTGTGCGTTTTGAGACAATACCTCACAACGCCGACTCGCGTCAAAGTCCTTGAAATCCACAAGGCCTTCCCATGTTGCCTTCATACCGAGAGGGTCGTTGTATGTCTCGACAAAGGCGTTGATATAATCGCATTGCGAATTGTCGTCCTCAAGCCAGAGAATATTGTATTTGTCCCACAACTCCAAATCTCCGCTCGTGTAGTATTCGATAAGGACTTCGGTATATTTTTGTTGTTGCTCGTTTTCGGCAAAGGCCATGGCCTTACGAAGGTTCTCCACTATCTTCTCTATCGCCTCGCCGTACAGCCCTCCCATCCTGTATGTCAGTTCCTTTATTTGGCCGTTTTGTTTGACCAGTTTTGAATTCAGTCCCGTTGCAGGCGGACGCATAGGGTCGGAAGGCTTCATGGCCGCATAAAAATCCTCCGCTTCCTGTCGGTTAAGCCCCTTATAGAAATTTACGGCCGAGCCCTCTATGGGGTCTTTCCCCTTGTCCGTCTCCTTTCTTTTGGGTGCAATGTCGCTGTTGTAGATTATCCCGGCCATTTTTCTGCAATAATCCTCAAGGGACATGTTTTCCAAAGGATATTTCGAGCAATCGGCTTCAAGCATCAGCTTGATGAAATACTCCTTGTCGCATTCCGGATAGAATTTGTCATGTGAATAATGATGGTGAATGCCGTTGGAAAAAAACAGTCTTTTGGCATAAACCACGAACTGTTGCCATTGTTCTCCCGATTGCTCCCTATGATTTTCCAGAATGTTTTCCACTATTTTTCTTATCGGAAGGTTGAGTTCGCAGTTTTGTTCCCAAATTATGTCCCTTCCCCATTTACATGCCTCAGACAGGTGATACAGATAGTGTTTCTGTCTCAAAGACAGAGAATTCCAATTATCGACCTTGTATTTCATCACCTTGCAATCCGCAAAGCGGTCTATCGTATATATGAATTCTTCTTTCATGTTTTATAGTTATATGTTCGCAACAAAGATACGGAATTTCCATTGTGCAAAGTTGTAAACGATAATATTAAGACCCGTGAAAATTAATCACGAATATTAAAGGGAAATAAAACGAACTGAAAACTTGTCTTTTACGGCGATATATAATATATCTTTTGCAATATTTTTGTAGATTCAAACAAATAGCATATATTTGCATCCGTATAATTTATTAACAAACAAAAAAATAAACAAATGAAAAAAGTATTACTACCAACCTTACTTGTTTTAGGTTGTTTGTTCATTTTGGACTCTTATGCAGTATATGCACAGGACGCATCTTCAAATGCTGGAAAAGAAATTTTATACAATGGTGGCAGAATTCGTTTTGTTGCAGGAGTGGATTACAAGAATTACAACTTGAATTTTGACAATAAATCCAACAATGTCGCTTTTTTCAATTTCGGTTTGCATTTTACTCCCGACTTTCCATTACGCTTTGCTTTGGACTATGGATTTGAACAACTCCAAAGGGACAGTAGGGCTTTTGCCATCGGAGCGAATATTGAATGGCGATTTATAACTTTTAGAACGAGTGATGCTTTTGATGTCTCCATACCTTTTATTGAGATGACTTTGGGTGCAAGATATCAGTATGATAATTTGTTTGTCAATGGATTTGATATATATTCCAATTCCATCGGTCCGTTGTTCAGGGTAAACATCAATCAGTTGCGTTTTGAGACAGGTTATCTTTGGGGAGTGAACAAGGTTGATTTGTCTCCTTTTGAAAAGGGATACATGAACACTTTCTATTTGAGATTTGCCGTTGACATACCTACTTATTCGAGAAGTATTATAAGAGCAATGAAGAACAACAAAGAGGAAGGAGTAAAGAAAAATATATTCAATTTCAATTAAAAGACTTGCTTCAAGTGCGAAAAAAAATCGGCTCATGAGGAGCCGATTTTTTTTGTATGCTTTTCTTTAGGTGAATTTACGCTCAAACAATACGGATAACGGTAAAATGTTGTACCTTTGTTTCACGAACCGTTTTTGTCGTAATAGTGAAAAAGCTCGATAAACTGATAATAAAATCTTATTTGGGGCCTTTGTTGCTGACATTTTCCTTATCCGTTTTTGTTCTGCTTCTTCAGTTTCTGTGGATGAAGATAGAGCAGATTGTCGGCAAGGGACTGGAAACGACGGTGATAATCGAGCTGGTTGTCTATGCGTGTGCAACTCTTGTGCCGATGGCTTTGCCGCTCGCCATACTTCTGGCTTCAATCATGACGATAGGAAACTTCGGCGAAAGATATGAACTGGTAGCCATGAAATCCGCAGGCCTTCCCCTGTTCCGCATATTGAGGCCCTTGATTGTGCTTTCGCTCGTTCTTTCCGTTTTTGCCTTCTTTTTCTCGAATAATGTGATACCTGTGGCCAATATGAAGCTGAGAACGATATTGTATGAAGTGAAGACAAAAAAACCTACACTGAACATAAAACCCAATCAGTTCTATTCGGAAATAGACAACTACACCATAAGGATAGGCAGCAAGGACAAGGAAGGGAAGAACCTAAAGGACATAATCATATATGACCATTCCGAGGATTTGGGAAACGTAAACGTCACAATTGCAGACAGAGGACAGATGTATTCGACAAACGATGGCAATGTTTTAATCTTCCATTTGTTTGACGGATATACCTTTGATGAGGACCTGTCGGGCGAAAATACGATGAAAAGACCTTTGGTTAGGTTGGACTTTAAGGAACAGATTCTGAATTTCGACATATCCAACTTCGCGTATCAGAAAACAGACGAGAACCGTTATGAAGGGCACTATAAAATGTTGAACATAATGGATTTGAACCGTAGTCTCGACACCTTGCAAAGCAACAGCGAACAGTTTGTCGCAGGTTTTGTGCGAACGATTGGAAGAGACCTGAACTTCAATGTACCTACCACAGATTACAAAGGAAATTTTTATGATGATTATTCAAGACTGGATTCCAAGAAAAAAACGGAGATAGACAATCTTGCCTTATCTAAAATTGAATATCTCGAGTCGGATTTGTCCGCGATGAAGTCCAAAATCCGTTCGGACAAAAGTTATATCACCCGATACAAGATAGAACTGCACAGGAAGTTTACTCTTTCGGTTGCCTGCCTCATTTTGTTTTTCATGGGAGCGCCATTGGGAGCCTTGATACGCAAGGGAGGATTGGGTATGCCCGTTGTTGTTTCGACTCTGGCGTTTATAGTTTACCATATCTTGGGTACAATGGGTGAGAATGCGGCTCTGGAGGGCAAGTTGCCCGTATGGTTGGGCATGTGGCTCTCTTCGGTAGTGTTTCTGCCTCTTGGCGTTTTTTTGACAATGAAGGCTACATCTGACGCAAGCGTTCTGAGTGCGGAAACATGGACAAAATATTTCGATTCGTTTGTTCAGAAGATAAAAGAAAGAAAAAGGAAAGTGTGAAAATGAAGATATTGCAGTTTTGTTACAAACCTCCTTACCCGACATACGACGGAGGCTCAATGGCCATGCATTCCCTGACAGAGGGTTTCTTGAATAATTCCGTGCAGGTGAAAGTGTTGGCTTTCAATTCTCGAAAACATCCATGCAAAGTGGAGAATCTGCCCGAAACCTATGTGAACGAGACGGGATTCGAGACGGTTTTTGTGGATTTGGACATCAAACCGATTCCGGCTTTTGAGGCATGGATTTGCGGTGAAAGTTATCATGTAAAGCGATTCATTAACTCTGAGATGAAGAGAAAACTCAGGGATATTCTGAAAAAGGAGGAGTTCGACATTGTGCAGTTTGAAAGCGTTTTCCTTACGCCTTATGTACCGATTGTACGCAAATACAGCAAGGCAAAAGTGGTATTGAGAGCTCCGAACATTGAAAACAAGATATGGAAAAGGATACACAAATCGACCGGAAATCCTTTAAAAAAGATGTATCTGAAACATCTGGCCCTTACATTGGAGAGATACGAACTGGATCATATGAACGATTATGATGCGGTTTTTCCTATTACGGATTTGGATGCGGAATATTTCAGGAAGAACGGATTCAGAAAATTGTGCAAGGGATTGCCTTTCGGTATAGATACGCCTGAAATTATCAGTGACGTATTGGAAGAAAAGAATACGATTTTTCATATAGGTTCAATGGACTGGTTTCCAAACGAACAGGGTATAAAATGGTTTCTGAACGAGTGTTGGGACAAAATAAAGGCTTTATGTCCGGATGCCGAGGCTTATTTTGCTGGCAGGAAAATGCCGCAATATTTGTTGGACAACCGACAGGAGGGTGTCCACATGATTGGTGAGGTTGACGACAGCATTCGTTTCATGACAAGCAAGCAAATAATGGTAGTACCTCTTTTGTCGGGCAGCGGGATAAGGGTGAAGATAATAGAAGCCATGAGCATAGGCAAGACAGTGGTTGCCACTTCCGTCGCAGCCGAAGGAATCATGTATGAAAACGGAAAAAACATTATTATTGCCAATACTCCCGATGAATTTGCACAAGCGATAAAACATTGTTTTGATGACCAGGAATATTGTAAGTCAATCGGGAAAGAGGCAGCCAAACTCATTGCGGAAAAATACAACACCAACAAGATAGCACGTCAGTTGCTGGATATGTATGAACAAATGATATCTAAATAAGGTCTCATGAGAATTGCAGTGGTTTTGACAAGAATTCCCTTTCCCCTTTTCAAGGGAGACAAGTTGAGGGCCTATTATCAGATAAGGGAGCTCTCAAAAAAACATGATGTCTATCTGTTTTGTCTCAACGGCAAGGAGGATGAAAGACAAGGCAGGGAAGAACTGTTGAAATATTGTAAAGAGGTATGTATCGTAAGAAACGACCGCCTTTCTGCGATGTTGAGACTGTTTTTTGCCGCTTTTACAAGCAAACCGTTGCAGGTCGCATTTTACGATTCGAAAAGAAATAAGAGACTGTTCGAGACTTTTGTTAGAAAATACAACATAGAACTGGCATATTTCCAATTTGTCAGGATTGCTCCTTTTGCGAAAGGGCTTGAATGTGCCAAGGTATTGGATTTTCAGGACACTCTTTCGGTAAATATGGCGAGAAGAGCCGAAAAATCCAATATGTTTGCGGCATGGATTTTCAGAAAAGAAGCCAAACGTCTTGCCAGATATGAAAGTCACATGTTTTCCGTATTCGACGCTTTGACCATAATAACGGATACGGACAGACAGTTGTTGGCAAGCGAAAGGAAAAACGAGGTGGAGGTAATAGCCAACGGTGTTGACAAACGTTATTTCGACTATCCTTTACAAGAACACAAGAAATATGACTTGATATTCAGCGGGGCTATGGGTTACAAGCCCAATATAGTTGCTGCGGAATATTTGATTGAGAAGATAATGCCTCTCGTATGGAAAAGAATGAACGATGTAAAAATGGCAATAGTCGGAGGTGGGGCTCCAAGATCTGTTCTTAGGTTGGCCTCGGAAAAGGTCGATATACCGGGATGGGTGGATGACATGCGTACTTATTATTGCAAGACCAAATTATTTGTCGCTCCAATGCAGATAGGAACAGGCTTGCAAAACAAACTGTTGGAAGCTATGGCCATGAGCGTACCTTGCATAACAAGTCCGCTGGCAAACAATGCCCTTGGCGCAAAAGACGGACATGAAATATTAATAGCGGAATCACCACAACAGTATGCGGATTATATTGTGAAACTGTTGAGCGACAAAACTTTGTCTGATGCTATAGCAAATAACGGCAGGGATTATGTTTACAACAACTACGGTTGGGAAGCTTGTTGTGAAAAATTGTCGTCCGTGTTTGAACGATGCATTGATAAATGATAATGGCTCCGAATAACTCGAAGCCATCATCGTCAATCTTATTGTTTATTTGCTTATTATCAATTTTCTTGCCGTACTTATGTTGTCGCACGAGAATATTGCCCAATAGATTCCTGTACTAAGTCGTTTTGTGTCTATCTTTAGACTACGTTCTTCCTTGCCCACAGTTTCGTTCATAAGTATTTGGCCTTTTGAGTTCACGAGTTTTACATTTAAATCTGAAGAAAAAGAATTTGAGAAATCTATCTGTGTGAAATCTTTAGCTGGATTAGGATAAAAATCGTTTATGCCATCCAATTCTCCGACTTTTATTCTTTCTACAGATACATATACATTATCTTCACTTATGCCATTTACCTGACTACCGTAAACAGTTGTATAGAATCCTTGCGGTGCAGTCATGGGTTTTGTGATGGTTTTACCGTTGTTGGATGTAGCGCTTATGTAATATTGCAATGTATCCCGAGATGTTTCGTCAAGAGCAAGCATTGCCGAGAACATATTACCGTCTTCGGCCGTAAGGTCAGTTTGATGCCATGATGTTTCATTGACTTTTTTGTAAAACAATGTTGCGGAAGCTATACCGCTTTTATTCTGTATTATTGCCCTGTAATTCGGAGAATTGCTTTCCTGCGTATTCCACCAGCGTATAGGGTCATGGTAAATTCTCAAGGGATTCTCTGCAGGTATTTGTTTTGTTATGCAATGTATCGCTCCTCCGAATCCGTCAAACTCTCTCACATCTATTTCCTCTATTATATATCCGGGGTATTTTTGTTTGATGATGTCCAAGGCTTCCTTGTTTCCGTCTATATCCCCTGCTGCACTTCCGCTTAATGATTCATCATAAAATACAGGCTGAATTATTGCATCATTTACAAATGTATGATTGGAAAATGAGCGTGTATATTGTGTGTTGTATTGAGATTGAGAGGTGTACCATGAACCGTCATTTTTGGCAGGTAAAGGTATTCTTGTGTTATGGTACTTCTGTCCGAACATTGTTTCCATGTTGCAAATGGAATCCATGTTTTCTTCTACCGTTTGCGGATCGGACAGATTAGCCATTACATCGGGGTGTTTTGTGGATACGAAGGTGTTTTCATCCCACATATCTGCATACAAATCTATGTGCCCCGTTCCTCCGTCATATCTCAAACTTGGAAGTATTACACATCTGTTCAGATTCAACAAATGAATCAAAGAGTCTCGAACCTGGGATTCTGTCAGAGAGTTTTTATATTGTATAGCGTATCCGTAATAATCACTGTGCTCATCCAGATAATACAGACCGTAGTGATCTTCGTTGGCATCGAATACGGCATCTGAGGTAAACAATGTTCCAACACCGTCAAGTAAAACATTTCCTCCTTCATATTCTATTGTCGTTGTAAAAACATCGTATCCTGCTTGTTCACCGATATTTTTTGCTATTTTATCATCAAGAGGTCTGCCTCCGTAATATTCGAAATCCAAGAAACCTATGTTATCGTCATCTCCATAATAGAACGCAACAGGTCCGCAATCCCTATACCAGAAAGAATTGCCGGGATTCACGAAAAACCTGTAATTGGTTAGAGGAGTACCTAATTCATTCATGAAATCTTTTATGGCTACTGAATCTTCTGCATTCCATATATTAATCCATACTTGCGTATGTTTTTGTATGTTGTCCGCCAATTGTGCAAATATTCTGGCAAACTTGCTGTTTGCAGATACATCAGGTAAACTGTATACCGGTTCCAATGTATAATCCGATGAATAATAACTTATGCCCAAACCGTCAAACATTTGTTCTGCCGGTTCATTATTGTTTGTTGTGAATGTATTGTAAAACCATGTCATTAATATTGCCTGTACTTCATCGCTCTCTATTGGAAAAATCATATCATCCGGAACATTCAGGGGCGCTTTCACATTGTTTCCATCTTTGTTTCCGATTGACAATATTTTGTTTTTGTCTATTCCTTTGTCCGATGGAATACGGGAATGAATCTTCTTGTAATAATTCTTCAACTCGACTTCAGATATCGATTGTTTTTCTTTCATTTGGGTGGTCTTCTCCTGACCTTGCGTTTGTACATTACTGAAGAACAGTAAAAAAAAGACAAACAAACCTACTAATTTCCTTTGCATATTAATTTTATTTTGTATTTTTGCCGAATGGAATGTCGTTTAAACATTGCAAAGTTAGTAATTTTTTAATTGATAAAAGTACAATTTTGAAACATTGATTGTGTAATTTCGTATCACATAGAACAAAACAATAAATTTTTAATGTGAGATTAAAGGTTTAAATTATTAACGATAAAAGGTTTTTTGTATGAAAAAAGTTATTTTATGCTTGTCTATGTTTGTTCTTGCATTGACGGCTAATGCCCAAGACAAGACATTATTGAGACATGCTCACCATGAGACTAACAGATTCGTAGATAATTGGGAAGTGTCTTTGGGTGCAGGAATTCAGGCTTTCCACATCAACCAATCAAAACCATTTAACGGTTTATCTGATGAAATTGTACCGATGTTTGAAGTATCTGTAGGAAAGTGGTTGACTCCTATATTTGGAGCAAGACTCGCTTTTCAAGGATTCAACTACAAATTTATGAGATCCGAAATTGAATATAAAGGCAATTACAATTATGTTCATGCGGATGTTATGATGGATATGTCAAACTTGATTTGTGGTTATAAACCTGACAGATTGTATAATGCAATATTGATGGGAGGTTTCGGATACGCAGCTTCCAAGTCTGAGGAGATGGATGGTTACAACAATGAATTCGCCGCATCTTTCGGTTTAATGAATCGCTTCAGATTATGCGAATCATTTTCTCTTAATCTTGATGTAAGAACGTTCTTGACAAAAGAATCGTTCGGCAACATCAGGAATGCAGGAATGATAGCATTGAACTATGAACTTTTGGCAGGTGTAACCTACAAAATTTCTTCAAAAAAAAATTTTGACAGAGTAGATTATACCCCTTATCAAAACAAGATTTCTGCTTTGGAAAAAGATTTGAACAGCAGTCGTGAAGATTTGGCCAAGAAAGATACTGAAGTTGAAAAATTGAAAAAGCAGGTTGAAAAAGAAATAGCAGCAAAAGAAAAAGCAATGGACGAAGCCGTACGTGCTAAAAAACTTGCTACGCCAACTGCAAATCAGCCTTTATCAATATTCTTCAGATTGGGTGACAGCGAAATCACAGACAGAAACGTTCCTAACTTGAAATTCTTGGCAGACGCCATGAAAGCAGATAAAAGCGACAGAGTATTTGTTATCGTAGGATACGCAGACAAGCAAACAGGTAGTCCTGAGGTTAATATGGAATTAAGTAAGAAGAGAGCCGAAGGCATTTATAACTTGTTGATTAAGGAAGGCGTTGATGCCAAGAAACTAAAGGCAGAAGGGAAAGGCGATACGGAACAACCATTCGAAGGTCGTCCTTACATGAATCGTGTAGTGGTTATCAAATAAGAAAGATTTATTCATATTATAAATGAATACTGAAGAAGAGAATCCGAATTTATACTCGGATTCTCTTCTTTTTTTGTGCTAAATACAAACAAAAATGTAATCCCGCTTCAAAAAAGAATCACTTTCCGCAACCATCTATCTCCAATATTATCGGAAAATGATCGCTTACGCCTCCCTGATATAAAAATCCCTTATATGTGGAATAAGGAACAACAACTCTTGTATTGGATTCCTTGTCAATCAAAAAATCCTTCCTGAATACAAAACCACCGAACGTACCACCGTCATTGATTCTGTTCAAAAGATTCCTGCTTACCAAAAACTGGTCAAAACTAAGATATGTCCCGTTGTAAACATAAGAGCCTGTCTTGTTTTTGTTCCTCTCCATAAGATTTACAAGCAAAGGACTGACGTTGCCGGAATAATATGTCTTAGTCCTGAATCCTTGTTCCACGGATTTATCCCACGGATTGTCATTCATGTCTCCCATGAGCAGAAAATATTCCTCCCCTTCGGATTTTCTTTCTTCTATATGCCGGTAAACCATGGAAAACACATCCGTCCTGAACTGCTTTTTCGCATTGTGTTCCCTCCGCGAAGGAGCATGAATAACATAGATGTTCAACCTCAATTTGCCAAGCATGCCGCAAACATACAATATATCCCTCGTCTTTTCGCTTTCATCCTTTGCTTCCGGTGTTATCTTGTAATGCCGCAAAGGTCTGAACCTTTGGGGATTGTAAATCAACGCCACATCTATCCCTCTTATATCATGCGAATCGTAATGAATGTACCTGTATCCCGCCTTCCTCAAAGGGGTATCGTAACACAAATCATTCAATACCTTCTCCCCTTCTATCTCACACAAACCTATCAAAGTCGGAAAAGAATTTCCCCCGGCAGCCATATAAGTCTTTGCCAGAAGATTTTTTTTGCGGTTGTATCGTTTGAATGTCCAATGTTTCCTGCCTTCACTTGTAAAGTCGTCATCTTCCGTCAACGTATCGTTTGTCGGATAGAAAAAGTTCTCGCAATTGTGGAAAATGACCACATCTTTTTGCGACAGTGCAATATTTGGCAACATACACAAAAGCAACGCCAATTTGCGGGTACTGTTTTTGTTGCAAATCCTTTTTCTCAGTTGCATCTTTTTGTGCGTTTAATCGAAAAGCCCACAATATCCGAAGTTATTGTGGGCTCTTTCCATCGGAAATGCTATCCTTTGTAGAAAGGCATCTTGACCACAACGGCCTTGAGCAATTTGTCTCTTATCTTGATGAAAATCTCAGTATCTTTCTTGCTGAACGCCGTAGCAACATGTGCAGTGCCTATCGCAACACCGCATGAAGGAGACTGCGTTCCGGAACAAACCTTACCGATTTTGTTTCCCTGTGCATCGCAAACCTCATAGCCTTGACGAGGAATACCCTTGTCTATCATCTGGAATCCTATCAGTTTCTTATTCACTCCGTTTGCCTTTTGAGCCTCAAGCCTTTCCCTGTCTATGAAATCGTTTCCGTCAACAAATTTCGTAAGCCAGTTCAAACCGGCCTCTATAGGCGAGGTCTCGTCATCTATTTCATGTCCGTACAGACAGAATCCCATTTCCAAACGCAAGGTATCCCTGCAACCCAGACCGGCAGGCTTTATGCCGAATTCCTTTCCGGCTTCAAATACGGCGTCCCATATTCTGTCGGCATCCTTCCTGTCAAAGTAAATCTCGCATCCTCCTGCGCCTGTATAGCCTGTTGTGGACAGGAGAACATTGTCAATTCCCGCAAAAGTCAAAAACTTGAACGTATAATACTCCATGTCCTCTATCGGAGTTGAAGTAAGCTTCTGCATGGCTTTCAAGGCCAAAGGTCCTTGTACGGCCAACTGTCCGTAATTGTCGCTTTCGTTCTTGAAGTCCCTGCCCAAAACCAAACCTTTCTCTTCGGCTATCCTGCTCATCCAGTTCCAGTCTTTCTCTATGTTGGCGGCATTAGGAACCATAAAATATTCATCTTCGGCTATTCTGTAAACAAGCATGTCGTCAACTATTCCGCCCTTGCCGTTAGGCAAAACGGTGTACAAAACCTTGCCGTCATATAAGGAAGCTATGTCATTCGAAGTGCAATATTGGACAAACTCAAAGGCCTTGGGACCTTTTGCCCTGAACTCTCCCATGTGGGAAACGTCGAAAACCCCCACTCCATTCCTTACATTGTTATGCTCTATAACCAATCCCTCATAGGAAATAGGCATATTGTATCCGGCAAATTCTGCCATCTTCGCACCCAATTCGATGTGCTTTTGTGTAAACGGTGTACTTTTCATTTTATTTATCATATTTTATGTACGTTCTCCCTGCAAAGTTACAACAATAAAACGAAAAAGAATGAAAAACAAATAAGAATGTGGCAGCATCTAAAATACCATTTCTGAACAAGACTGTCCTGTCTCGGGACGAAGTTCTTTTACGCAATTGTTTCTGTAAGGCATAGAAAGAAACTGCCGACATAAGGTTTTGTTTCACCTTGACCGATTCAGAAGACAAAAAAATCTTTTCTGAAAAGAAAAAAATGAATTCAGAAAAGAAAAAATGCGAATGCAAGCTTTTTTTTATATCTTTGCACATCGGAAGACATTTCTTCGGGAGCAATCCGAAAATCCCATAAAAGAGTAGGAATGAATTAAAAACAATAAGACATTATGAAAAAGACATTGTTTGTTTTGAGTGTATTTGCAGCATTTGCTTTGGCATCCTGCAGTTCAAAGTCCGATTGTGACTGTACCGTAAGTGGTGACAACGTACCTCCAACTGAATTATTTACCGACGAATATCCCACTTTCACTGAAATAGAAAAAAACTGTGACGAAATTAACTGGAACGACTTTACGAATCATGGAAATTACGGCAGTTGGGCAGATGGAGCAGACTATGGTTATACTTTAAGCTGCGTAGAGCACTAAACAATTGTGATTTTGATTTGTCTGAAAGACACGGGAAGTTGTCTTCAATGATTGCTCTCCGTGTCTTTAGAGAGTTGAGTTTTAATGAATTAAAATAGAATCGGATGAAGACCTGTTTTTTGTCTGTTTTGATGTTTTTGGGTATTATTCTGCTCAGTTCATGTGCGGATATGTCCGACTGTTCCTGTACCTATGGGGACGTAACGGAGGATGTTATGGATTGGAGCGGCGATTGTTCTTCCATAAACGTGGAGGATGTATTCGGAAGTGCGGACAGTGGGGATGCTTTTTACTGTGAGGAATTATAAGTAAAGCATTGTCATTTGCTGCATATAAAAAACACTGTACGCTGCTATCGTGAGACGTTTATCGGTCTTGCGTTTGTTTTTTCCGCATAGACCGAATAGTTTTTGATAGATATGTTTACGTGTTCGTTTCCTGTTTATTTGTCATGTAATGCAATTGTAACCGGAACAGTTGTTTTTCCGTTGTATTTTTATTCTCGTATGCTTCTGATTTGACCTTCGGAATTCTGTTGTTTTTTTTCTTGATTGAATTCTTAATCCGCCTTTCTTTTTAGGGAAGAAGTGCGTATTTGTATTAGCCGCAAACATTGTTTTGGCCTGTATCAGCAAAATTGAAATAAGGAAAGTTTTTACCCTTTACTTACTTACCTGCTTATGAAAACAATCAATACGGATATATCCGCAGGAGATACACCGCTTATCCTGCCGGCCTGCCCTATTGTTTTTGGCCGTATCTTCGAAAGTTTCTCACGGGCTTCGAAAGAAAGGGATTTCAAGGCATGATAGTCGAAATCGTCCTTTATGACCATATTCTCGAAATGCGAAAGTTTGTCAACTATCTCCTGTTCCTTTTGTATATAGCTCTCATATTTTACAAGAACCTCGGCACATTGGTCAACCTGTCCGGCAATGTCCCTGTCCGTCCTGTTCAATTCCTTGTCGAGATATGGAACGCATCTTCTCAATTCCTCCAGTTTTACATTAGGTCTTACAAGAAGTGATGACAATTTTGTCTTTTGGCTTATTTGTG
>DXGG01000251.1 GCA_019114015.1 Candidatus Onthomorpha intestinigallinarum
GTCTGGTCGTCAATGTGGACGAGTCGGCCAAGTCGACGGTCGTCACCGCCTTCGATCTTTTGCGCAAGGTTCCGGGCGTGTCCATAGACAAGGACGACAACCTGACCTTGAACGGACGCAGTGGCGTATTGTTTCAGTTCGACGGCAGGGACATGCGCATAGGCTGGGAGGCGTTGAAGTCAATGCTTAAGGGTATGAACCCGCAACAGATAGAGCGATTCGAGGTAATAACCAACCCTTCGGCCAAGTATGATGCGGAAGGAACGGCTGGAATAATAAACATAAGGATGAAAAAGAACCAGAACTACGGAGTGAACGGTTCGGCGAATGCATCGGCCTTTTATTCCAATGCCTTTTCGGCAAATGGAGGGCTTAACCTTAACTATGTCGACGACAAGTGGATGACCTCACTGAACTATAACTATTCGGACTGGGGACAGAAAATGAGCAATTCCTCCATACGACGCAACTATCTTGGTAGCGACACCATGCAGTTTGTCATGCCTGAAACCGAGATGGACTTCAGGTGGAGGGGACATAACGTTTCCCTCTCGGCTGACTATATGGCCGATGACAACAACATGCTGGGTTTTTATGCTACGTATTCCAACAACATGCAGCCTGAACAGGAGTACATATCCGAAGGAAACATATCGATGAGTCCTTTTCTGGACAGATACACCGAATCGGTGAGATACACCCAGAGACAGTATTCGCGTTCGGATAACCTGCTGGTGGGTTTGAACTATCTGCACAAGTTCGACACTCTCGGCACCAAGCTGCAGTTTGACGTGAGCGCCACCTTCAACGGTTCGGAACAGAAGCAGATGCAGGACAACAGGTATGTCCTTCTGGCCAATGACAGCGTGTACAAGAGGGAAAGGATAGACAACATGGTGAACAACTTCTACAACTCCTTCGCCGCCAAGGTGGACTTTCACAAGCCCACACGCCGTCTGGGTACTTTTGAGACAGGTATGAAGCTGTCGGTGACCAACATGGACAATGAATATTCCTCTCATTACAACTATTTGTTTACGGAGAATATACTTGCGGGTTATTTCTCCTATTCCAAATCGCTTGGAAAGAATACTTCCCTGCGTGCCGGTCTTCGTGTGGAATATACCGATACGAAGGGAGAACTGCTGAAGAGGGATACGATAGACCGTAATGATTATTGCGATATCTTCCCGAATGTGTCGTTGAATCACAACTTCAACCCCTACAACAGTCTTACCTTGAGCTACAACTATCGTATATCCAGACCGTCCTATGAGCAAATGAATCCGTTTTTGTTGAAACAGACGGATTATGTATATACGACCGGTAACCCTTATCTGAAACCGCAGTACACACATAATGTCGGCTTGTCCTATTCCTTGTTTTATATGGCATTTCTGAATGTGAACTATGGCTATACCAGGGATTTCGTGTGTGAATTGTTGCTGCCTTACGGTACGGAGGGTGTCTCCATTCAGCAGCCGGGCAATGTGGCGACAAGCCAGAACCTCAATGTAGGGTTGAGTGTCGTTGCTCCGCTGGCCAAATGGCTTGACATAAACCTGTACGGTCAGATAAACTATTCATCGGTGTTTTCAGAAAACAGTCAGGCCGATATAGACATGGATGAGGTGTCGTATATGTTTTTTGCCAATGCCAATCTAACCCTTCCGCTCAAGCTTAAGTTGTCCCTGAACGGGTTTTATATGAGCGGAGGCCTGTGGGGTGTGTACAGATATGATGGTGCATATTCGTTCAACATGGGTTTGTCAAGGGCTTTTCTGGAGGATGACAGATTGAACGTAAGCCTTAATGCGAACAATCTGTTCTCCAAGAGGGTGATGGGTTCGGAGATGTCCACCGACGAGATATATCAGAGGAGTGAGGCAAAGATACCCGGAGCCATGTTCTCCGTGACCGTGCGCTATAACTTCGGAAAGATGTATCAGGGCAAGAAGCTCAAGAGGATAGAATCTGACGACATGGATCAAAGAGCCAAGGGCGGAACGAGCGGAGGCAACAATCGTATGGGTGGAGGAATGTAACCGTCTTTATGGATTTGTAAAACAGGGGTGCGCGTCTTGACAGCGTGCCCCTGTTCTTTTGCATCAGCTTTACTTTTCAACACGGGAAAGTTGAAAAAAAAAGAAATCAGGACGGCGCCATCTGTTCATTTAAGGGTAATTTAGTAAATTGTAATTTTTATGTACTTATGATGAAAAACCGTCTTATCACTTTTGTTTGTGCATTGTGTCTGTTTGGATTTGTGCAGACGCTTTCGGCGCAAAAGACAGACATGTCGAAACCTGAAAACGAGTTGTTCTCCCGCGCGCTTGAGAACTATGACAACAGGAATTATTCATTGAGTTTCGAGCAGTTCCAAAGATATATACATGAGCATGGGAATGAGAGGGATGTGGTCCTTGAGGATGCATGTTATTACAGGGCGGCCTCGGCCTACATGATGATGAACAGGGATGCCGACAGGCTGATAAAGGACTTCATAGAAATGTATCCCGCAAGTTCGAGGAACAACGATGCCAAGTTCCTCTTGGCGAACTATTACGTTCAGAACAGACAGTATGACAAGGCATCGGAGATATATACCACGGTCAGGGTGGAGAGCCTTTCGCAGGACAGGAAGTATGAATACTATTACAAGAGCGGTCATTGTTTTTTTGAGCAGGGGGACTATGCTTCCGCCAAGACGGCATTGGACAAGGTGAAGGATGCAAAGAGCAAGTATGCCGCTGCGGCTACATATTTTTACGGACACATACTGTATGATGAAGGTAAATACAACCTTGCGTTGAAGGAGTTTCTTTCGTTGAGGGAGGACAGGAACTTCGGCAGGATAGTACCTTATTATATAGCGCAGATATACTATTACCAACAGAAATATGAGGAATTGATAGGCATTGCAGCGGAGCTTTCGCAGAAGTCGCAGTCGAAGAGAAGCGGGGAGTTGAACAGGATGTTGGGCGATTCATACTATAAATTGGGACGCTACCATGAAGCAGTGCCATATCTTGAGAAAGCGGTGAAAGAAACGCAGGTTGCCTCGGCTCAGGATTATTATCTGTTGGGTTATACCTTATTTGAGGAAAAACAATATGACAAGGCGGCAGAGTATCTTAAGAAGGCCTCAATGCAGAAAGATTCCCTGTCCCAGAATGCTCTTTATCATTTGGGGATATGCTACATACAGACTGAAGACTTGCAGGCGGCCAAGGCCATGTTCAAGGAAGCTTATGATTTGGACTTCGACAGGCAGATAAGCGAGAAGTCATTGATCAATTATGCCAAGTTGTCCTATCAGACCAACGCTGCATACAATGAGTCAATAAAAGCATTCCAGACATACATAGACGAGTTTCCTCAGTCGGCGGGGAGCAATGAGGCGAGGAGATGTCTTGCGCAGCTTTACGGAAATACCCAGAATTACAGGGATGCAATAGAGATGATAGAGCAGATGAACCAGAGAACGACGCAGATAAACCAGGCATATCAGAAACTGTGCCTTAACAGGGCGATAGAGTGTTTCAACGAAAGCAAGATGAACGATGCGGTAATCTATCTGGACAAATCACTTACGCAGGCTCATTCCAATGAACTTACCTCTGCTGCTTATTACCTTAAGGCGGAGGCTTACTATCAGATGGGTGAATATGAATTGTCAGTACAGAATCTGAATACATTCTATTCCGTTCCTGGTGCAGACAAAAGTCCTTACGCTTTCCAGGCAGACTATGCCATGGGTTACAACCTTTTCAAACAGAAGAAATACAGTCTGGCTAGAGATTATTTCAAAAGATGCATTGCGCGTGAGGATGTTGACGATAACATGCGTATAGATGCCACTACAAGGTATGCGGACTGTCTTTACATGTGCAAGGATTTTAATGCGGCGATAGTAGAGTATGACAAAGTGATAAGGGCGGACAAGATGGATGTGGACTATGCAAGTTATCAGAAGGCCATGGCTTGTGGAGCTTTGGGCAACTATACCCAAAAAAGTGCCATACTTGGAGAAGCCATAAGCAAGTACGGGAACAGCAGTTATATAGCAAGCATGCGTTATGAACTTGCGAATGCTTACCTTACGCTGGAGATGAACCAACAGGCCATAGATGCGTATCAGTCCGTAATAGACAACAATCCGTCATCAATACATGTGAAAGACTGTTACGGGAAAATAGGAATGATTTACTATAAGTTGGGCGACGACAAGAAGGCTTTGGTTTATCTTGACAAACTCGTACGCAACTATCCCGGCACGGAGGAAGCAAAAGCCGGTCTTATGAATATAAAGTCAATATATATAGATGCGAATGATGTGGAACGGTTTTTTGCTTATACCAAAGAATTGCCTGATGGTCATATATCGCAGGGAGAACAGGACTCTATAAGTTATCAGGCCGCTGAAAACAGATATATGAGCGGTGATTGTCCTAATGCCATAACGGGATTCAGACAGTATCTGAACAATTATCCGAATGGAGCATTTTACGTAAATGCCAACTATTATATGGCCGATTGTCTCGAAAAGGTATCACAGAATATACAGGCTTTGGAGTCTTATGAAAACATAATAGGCAGGCCGAAGAACATATTTACGGAAAAGGCTTTGCTGAAGGCTGCCGACTTGAATTTTGATATGAAGAATATTGAGAAGGCGAAACAGCAGTATTATGATCTTGAACAGATAGCGGAAACAAGTGTCAACAAGTTGCATGCCCTTAAGGGTAGTATGCAGTGCTATTATGCTTTGTCGCAGTTTGATTCTGCAATTATTGCAGCTAACAAGTTGCTTTCGCTGGACAAACTTGATGAGGGTACATCGGAGGAGGCGAACTATGTATTGGCCAAGTCTTTGTTGGCTAACGAGAATATGGGACAGGCCATAAAGGAGTTCGAAAAACTAACGAAGGCAAAGAATACCGAATATGCATCTGAAGCTCAGTATGTTCTGGCGGAGATAAACTATAAGTCCGGAAATATAGAGCAGGCGGAAAAAATAATACATCAGATCAATGCCAATCCGAGCAGTGAGTATTGGTTGGCCAAGACGTTCATACTGTGGGCGGATATATTCAATGCCAAAGGGAACACCTTACAGGCCAAACAGACATTGCAAAGTATAATAGAGAATTATGACGGAGAGGAACTGGTCAATATCGCAAAGGACAAGTTGGATGCGTTGAACAAACAGTCGGATTTGAACAAAAAGGCCGAAGAGGAAAAGTTGAAAGAAAGCAAGGAAGCCGTTGACGAAGTAATCATCAGCGGAGAATAAAACAGAATAAAGCCGTGAGATATATGAAAAACAATATAGGTACATTTATAATGCTTGTTGCCATTGTGTGTTTCTGCAATGGAACGAATGCACAAAGCAAAGACGAAAACAAATATAACGAAAGCGTTATAGTAAAGAGTTCGTTTGATCCCGTGGTGAATGAGGCATATAAATTGAGTGACAAGCCAGAGATCTTTGATTCCAAGTTTGAACTGCCTCCTTTTACGTATGATAAGGACACCAGGCAGTTTCCTACAACGATGACGTTTGAAAAGATAAAGCCAGCAAAGGTAATGGGAGAACCTATACCCATATTATACAATACGCATGTTAAGGCAGGTGTAGGAACATATTTTACATCATTGCTCGATGTTACATATTCTCAGACAAGGTCAAAAGATTTTGTTTACAGTGCCAACTATCATCATAAGTCTTCGTTGGGGCAAATAAAAGATTACGCCAACTCTTCTTATGCCAATAACGACTTGAACCTGTATGCAAAAAAGATATGGGACGGTTTCTTTGTCGATGCGGCATTTCAATATAATCACCAAAGACAATATTATTACGGGTTCAGTGATACGATAGATATAGACAAGAAAGATTACAGGGCATCATATCATAATGTCGGAACGATTATAAATTACAATAGTCTGTATAAGGATGCGGACGCATTGCATAACTCCGCTTCATTTGCATTGAACT
The DNA here is from genome assembly GCA_019114015.1 of Candidatus Onthomorpha intestinigallinarum. Taxonomy (GTDB): domain Bacteria; phylum Bacteroidota; class Bacteroidia; order Bacteroidales; family P3; genus Onthomorpha; species Onthomorpha intestinigallinarum. The sequence continues at coordinate 6,002 of DXGG01000251.1, forward strand.
ATACTTCCAGCAAATGGGGACGCAGTGAGATGGATTTGTCTTTGGGAGCGGATGTGCATAAGAACTTTGACTTCATGAACAGTGAAGAACAGCTTTTGGGATTGAATATGCAATATGAACATTTCTTTGGAAAGTATAAGGCGGGAGATTTGGGAGTGTTTTATAATGATACCCTGAGATTGAATTCTTTTGACAATAATGTGGGTAGCGTAACAGTAAAACCTTATGTTGACCTTAATATACAGGCCCTTAGGTTGTATGCAGACATAGAGTTTGTTCCTCTTTTCGGGGATGAGAAACAGTTTAAGATATTGCCCAATGTTGTCCTAGACATGCCTGTCATTGCACAGATGCTGAAGGTAAGTGCAGGGATAAAAAGCCGTAATCATACGCTTACATTGAATGAATTGCGCAAGGACAATCCTTTCATCAGTCCATTGGTAAGGATAGAGAATGAAAGCAGTATTGCATTGTTTGCCAAGGCAAACGTGATTTCCGTAGACAATATGCTGTTGAGCCTTGAGGCAGGCTATGAGGATATATCCAACAAAGGCTTTTATCAGTTGGATAACAAGGCGGCATTGAACAATATGTTCATCTTGATGTACGATAAGGCCAAAAGATTGTATCTTGACTTTAATGTCGGTTATCATATAAATGACAGATTTGAATTCAGAACGGAGTTGTTGTATCAGAACGTTAAAACCGAAACGTTGGAGCATGCGTGGTATGTTCCTGCCTTCAAGGCGGACATGTTGTTGCAATATACAGCAGCAAACAAGTTTACCATAGCTTTCAGACCTTACTTCCAGACGAAGACAAAATGTCTGGATGAAAACGGTGTGGTTCAAGACCTGAAAGCTAAGGTGGACATAAATCTGTCGGCATCTTACAAATATTCCGACCAGTTGATTTTCTTCGTGGATTTGAATAATCTCGCCTTCCAGCGTTATTATGATTACTACAATTATCCATCCCAGAAATTTGTGGGAATGATAGGAGCGAGTATAGCTTTTTAACCGATGAGGGTGGATATAGACTATCTACGCAAATCTTTGCTTGACAGATGGAGCAAGGACGATATGGATTTGCTGGCAGAGCAGATAATGGAATGCGAAAACCTGAAGGATGTTTATATGCTTTCCAAGGATACCGAACCCAAGCTGGTATTCCGTTCGGCGTGGTTGTTGCAGAAAGTATGCGAAAAGGATTTGAATCGTGTTGAAACTTTTTTGGATTTGTTGCTTAATGATTTTGACAGAATAGAAAATCATTCGGCCTTTCGCAGTTATGCAAAGATAATATCCATGTTGCTGAGTCGTATAGCTATGGGAACACTTTCGGATAGGTTGATTGCAATTCTAAGCGAAGAAAAGAATGTCGAGAGAATAATAGAGGGTTGTTTCAATTACATCATTAAAGAAAAACGCATCATATCCGTAATTTCGCATTGTTGTGACATATTGTCGTATTATGCAAAGGACAAGGATTGGATCAGAGAACAACTGCTCATAGAGTCGGATAAGATGTTGGTAAACGGAAGTGCCGCAAGTGTGGTTTGTTCCAGAAGATTAAAGGAACGTTTAAAGTCTTAGGACTTATTTCCTCAGTACAGATCTTTTTATTATTCTCACTTCTCTGTAAAGCATGGCAAGAGAAACTATTGCCGATAAAAAGTCCGCTATAGGAGACGCAGCCCAAACTCCAGGTAATCCTAATATTTTAGGTAAAATCAATAAGATTGGTAAAAGGAATATCAATTGTCTTGTCATTGACAGAAATACGGCTTTTTTTGCCATTCCCAATGATTGGAAAAAGTTTGAAGAAACTATCTGCAAGCCTACAAAAGGAAATGCGGACATGAATATTCTGAATCCCTTCACCGATTTATCTACGAGCTCTTCATTGTTGGAAAAAGCCAGTGCCAAGAATTCAGGGAATAATTCTGCAGTCAAGAAACCTATGGTTGTGATTATGAAACCGGATAACAAGGCTTTGTTCAACGTGCTTATGACCCTGCCGTATCTTTTTGCTCCGTAATTATAGCCTATTATAGGTTGCATGCCTTGAGTAAGACCCAACACAATCATAACGAACATAAAGGCAACACTGTTTACTATACCGTATGCACCTATTGCCAAATCGCCTCCGTATTTTTTGAAACCGAAGTTTAAGAAAACCACTACCAGACACGCTATCAAATTGGTCATGAAAGGAGACAGCCCTATGGAGAAGATAGCTTTTGATATCTTAGGTTTGAATTTCAGATACTCTTTCTTTATGAAGACTACCTGATTTCTTTTCAACAGTAAAAAAAGAAGGACGAGGAATGATACGAACTGGGTCAGTACAGTCGCCCACGCCGCTCCGGCTATACCCCATTTGAAAACGAAAATGAACAAAGCATCCAAAACCGCATTCAATCCCACTGAAAATACAGTGACAAACATTGCTTTGGCAGGGTATCCAGATGAACGTAATATGGAATTCAGTCCAAAGTACAAGTGAGTGAAAACATTCCCCAGCAATATCACACGCATATAATCTTCGGCATATTTTATAGTATCCTCGCTACCTCCCAATGCATATAGTATGTCATTAAGAAAAGGTAAACATATTACAGTTATGAATAGTCCTATCGTTATGTTTAATATTATAAGATTACCCAATACCAATCTGGCTGAGTCGTAGTTTTTTTCACCTAACCTTATAGATGTCAATGTAGATGCACCCACACCGACCAATGTTCCAAAGGCTGCAGTAAGATTCATGAACGGAAATGTCAAGGCTAATCCGGATATTGCCAATGGACCAACTCCCTGACCTATGAAAATTCTGTCAACTACATTATATAAACTTGCTGCTATTTGAGCTATTATTGCAGGTAAAGCATATTGCAGTAATAGTTTGCCTATCTTTTCTCTACCTAATATTAGAGCTTTTTCTTCATTCATATTTTTGTCAACGCATATGAAAAGATATTATTATTGCTCAAATGTTAATGATTTGCAAAAAAAATAATGGTGGCTTCGTATGAAGCCACCATTAAAAATATAATATATTGGTTTCTTATTTCAAGAAAGCCAATAAAATACCGGCTGCGACAGCAGAACCGATGACTCCTGCCACATTTGGTCCCATTGCGTGTTGCAACAGATAGTTTGATTTGTCATATTCCAATCCCACGGTCAAAGAAACCCTCGCGGAATCCGGTACTGCGGACACTCCGGAATTTCCTATCAACGGATTGATTTTGTTGTCGTGTTTCAAGAACAGGTTCATGAACTTGACGAACAATACACCGCAAGCCGTTGCAATAACAAATGAGAATGCTCCTATGGCAAAAATACCTATTGATTTGCCTGTCAAGAAAGAAGTTGCCTGCGTGGAACAACCCACCGTTAAACCTATCAATATGGTACATATGTCAACGATAGGACCTGAGGCTGTATTTGCCAAACGTTTAGTAACACCGGATTCTTTCAACAGATTGCCGAAGAACAACATGCCCAGCAAAGGCATGCCTGTAGGTACTATGAAACAGCACAAAATAAATGCCATAATAGGGAATACACATTTTTCGGTTTTGGAAACCTGACGAGGAGGTCTCATTCGTATCACCCTTTCTTTCTTGGTTGTCAACAGTCTCATGATAGGCGGCTGAATAACAGGTACAAGAGCCATGTAGGAATATGCCGACACTGCAATTGCTCCCATCAGTTCAGGTGCCAATTGGGACGATGTAAATATGGCAGTAGGGCCATCAGCTCCTCCAATAATGCCTATCGAACCAGCTTCCGCAGGAGAAAATCCAATCAACAATGCGACGAAGTAAGCCGCAAATATACCACCTTGAGCAGCGGCACCAATCAACATCAGTTTGGGATTTGACAACAAAGCCGAAAAATCGGTCATCGCACCTATTCCCAGAAATATTAGAGGCGGATACCATCCATTCTGCACTCCGTGGTAAAGGATGTTGAGTACGGATCCAGATTCGTAAATGCCTATCATCAAGCCGGGATAGAAAGGAATGTTCCCGACTATCATACCGAATCCTATAGGCACCAAAAGAAGAGGTTCATATTCTTTCTTTATTCCGAGATAAATAAATGCACAGCCTATAATTATCATTACTAAGTGACCTATCTCAAAATTTGCAAAGGCCGTGTATTGAAAAAACTGTACAAGCTGAGCCTGAACAAAATCTATAAAGCTCGAAGATTCCATTGGTACCATCGATTATTCTCCTATAGTTAACAGTACGTCTCCTTCCAACACCGCATCACCTTTACGTACTTTTATTTCTTTTATTGTACCACTTACGTCCGAGTCAATTCCGTTTTCCATCTTCATCGCCTCAAGAACCAATAGCCTTTGTCCTACGGATACTTTATCACCGACATTTACATTTACATCCATTATAGTTCCAGGAAGAGGTGATTTTATTGCTGTATCCTTGCCAGTAGAAGCTACAGTCTTGGCAACTTGCGGAGCGTGATCGGTAGATGGAACGGCAACAGATCTCATAAGTTTTGGAGTCTTGGTTTGCCTTATCTCTCTATCTACTTCCACTTTATAGGCAGAGCCGTTCAATTCCAATTTTATTTCATTGTCTTCTACACTTTGTATTTCTACAGTGTAATTATTTCCGTTTATTTTGAACTTATAACTTTTCATTATGTATCTTCTTTAAATTAGAAACTATCTTCTATAAGGATTCATGTTGTACAATTTGGAACTCCATGGGGAATAAGCTTTTGCAACTTTGTTTATTGTAAGAATAGTAGATTCCTCATCGTGCATTTCATCATTGTACAAATGTATTGCAGCAGCTATTGCGGCAAATTCTTCTCCACTTATGTCACTGGTTTTCTTGCTTGCCGTTTTTTCATTGTCCGATATCACCGCATTTGGCTGTTTTTGACCTTTTTTGTTTTGTATATTGACCATAAGTTTTCCGAACAATACTGACAAAACAACGGATATAAGAATCAATACAAGGAATACCGTTCCTATCGCTATTATTGCCAATCCTGCACCGCTCGGGTCTTTCTCGGCTATTTCATCAGCTTTCATCTTTTTGATATACTGATATGACGGACTGCCTTTTATGGTCATATTGTCAAAACCTTTTGTCGCGTCTATGACGAATACATTGTATCCCGCAGCATTGCTGCCCGCTATATACAACAATTTGGTAGATACGTCATAACTGAAAGCCTGAGCAGCTCCACGGAACTTGAAAAACTCCTTTTCAACTCCATCCAATGTCAATACCTTGACGAAAGAACTGTCTCTGTTAGACGCCAGATAAACAATATGATGCTCATATACCGCAACGGATTGAGGAACGTAAATCTTGAACACGTCATGCCTGCCTTCCGCATTGTCAACAAGCAATTGCTTGGTCTTCTCGAATCCGTCTTTTGTCCTTGACAGTATTTCAACCGTGTTCTCATTTTCATTTATGACAACCATTGTCTGACTCTCCGAGTCAACGGCAAATTTTTGCGCAACCAAAGGGTCGTAACTTGACGGTTTTGTATTTGCATCGACTTCAGCACTTTCCACTTTGTCTTGCGCAAAAGACACAAAGGACAAAAGCAGTACAAAAGACAATACAAATGATTTCACTATACTATTTTTCATTTTTGTCTGCTTATTATAGAGGAATGTTACAATGTTTTTTCATAGGGTTCTGATCCTTCTTGGTAGCCAAAGCCTGCAATGCCCTTATAACGCGGAAACGAGTGTTTCGAGGTTCGATTACATCGTCTATGTGACCGAATTTTGCCGCAACGTAAGGATTTGCGAACTTGTCGGCGTATTCCGCTTCTTTTTCGGCGATGAATTTGGCTTTTGCCTCAGGGTCTTCCATTTTCTTTAGTTCCGAACCGTAAAGAACGGCAACGGCACCGCTTGCTCCCATAACGGCTATTTCCGCACTTGGCCATGCATAGTTTATGTCGCCCCTCAACTGTTTCGAACTCATCACATCGTGAGCACCGCCATAAGACTTGCGCAAAGTGATTGTAACCTTAGGAACTGTGGCTTCGCCGTAAGCGAACAGCAATTTGGCTCCGTTTGTTATGATACCGTTGTATTCCTGACCAGTTCCCGGCAAGAAACCCGGCACGTCCACCAAAGTAACCAATGGAATGTTGAACGCATCGCAGAATCTTACGAATCTTGCGGCTTTTCTCGAGGCGTTTATGTCCAATACTCCTGCCATATAGTTTGGCTGGTTGGCTACTATGCCGACAGACACTCCGTTGAATCTTGCAAAACCTACAACTATGTTGGCCGCAAAATGACGGTGTACTTCCAGAAATTCTCCCTCATCGACTATCGCATGAATTATATCCTTTACATCATAAGGTTGGTTAGGATTGTCAGGAATTATGGAGTTCAATGAATCTTCCAAACGATCAATAGGGTCGTTGCATGGTTGCAAAGGAGCTTCCTCAAGATTGTTGGAAGGTATGTAGCTTATCATTTTCCTTATCAACATCAGTCCCTCATCTTCAGTATCCACAACAAAATGAGTTACGCCGGACTTGGAAGCATGTACCATCGCACCTCCGAGTTTGTCGTCTGTCACTTCCTCACCCGTTACTGTCTTTACAACCTTGGGACCTGTCACGTACATGTATGAGTTTTCCTTACTCATCATTATGAAGTCGGTCAATGCAGGCGAATAAACGGAACCTCCGGCACAAGGACCGAAAATGGCCGAAATCTGAGGTATTACTCCAGAAGCCATGATGTTGCGTTGGAATATCTCCGCATATCCGGCCAAGGAATTAACGCCTTCCTGTATACGTGCTCCACCCGAATCGTTCAATCCTATAACCGGAGCACCCACCTTCATGGCCTGGTCCAATACCTTGCATATCTTTGAGGCGAATGCCTCGGAAAGAGAACCTCCGAAAACCGTGAAGTCCTGTGAAAAAACATATACCAATCTTCCGTCTATAGTACCATAACCCGTAACGACTCCGTCGGAAAGAAAACTTTTTTCTCCCATACCGAAATCGGTGCAATGATGAGTGACGAACATGTCGAACTCTTCAAAACTGCCGTCGTCAAGCAATCTTTCTATTCTTTCGCGAGCCGTCAATTTGCCCTTGGCATGTTGGGAATCTATTCTTTTTTGACCTCCACCCAACTTTGCCTCTTCTCTCTTGTCAAGCAACTGCTTGATTTTTTCTTCAAAAGCCATGTTTTTATATCAATTTTATTGGAAATAAATATTCTACTTGCAACAAATTTCTGTAAGAACACCAAGTGTTGATTTAGGATGAAGGAATCCTATGTTCAATCCTTCGGCACCTTTTCTTGACTGCTTGTCTATCAGTCTTACGCCTTTGTCCTGCGCATCGTTCAAGGCCTTGTCCGTATCCTCCACAGCAAAAGCTATGTGGTGAACTCCCGCACCTCTTTTTTCAATGAATGAAGCGATGGTGCTGTCAGGACTTGTAGCTTCCAACAATTCTATCTTCACTTCTCCTATTTTGAAGAAAGCGGTTCTTACCTTTTGGTCCGCAACCTCTTCGATGTTATAGCACTTTAGGCCCATAACGTTTTCCCAATACTTTATAGCCTCGTCCAAATTAGATACGGCTATACCGATGTGTTCAATATGTGTAGGTGTCATAATTATTAATGTATTTAAATTGTTTGTTTTCTGCACTTTAAAATTAAGCGGCAAAATTACTCATTTTTTTCAATCTGAACAAGAATTGATATTAAATATTTAACCAAACAAACCCTTGTGGCAGAGTTTATTTAAGTGTTAGTTTTCCTTTATGCCACGGATGACGGCTTCCAGTTGTATCAGTTGATCCCTTTTCGGATTACGTGGCGAGTAAACAAAGCCGTCAATCATCACGAAACGGTTGTTCTTTTTGTCCAAAAAGCAGTAATTGACAAAAGGACCTCCCATGAAATCGTTGAACAGACGCCACAGTCCTCTTGTTTCTATCGCCTTTATGTCATTTCCTATAACCGTAGTGTCCCTTACGAATTCCGCCCTGCGCTCCACACCCATGTAGGAACCTCTGCGCGGTCCCGGTATATGCTTTTTGGTTATGCTGTCCCTGAGGCTGAGGATGTATTCCTGTTCGAACATTTGTTCCCCTTTGTAAGGCATGGTGTATATCATCAATCCCAGACTGCCGTCCTTGGGTTCTTTTCTCAACCATACGAAGTCGTCGTCATTGGTCGCAAGATAGAATTCCTCCGATACCGTTAAATAAAAGCCGAACTTGGATTTGAGTGTCTTGGTGATGTTTATGTTTTCCAGTTTCTTGAAGGCAGCCTGTACTCTCTTGTATTCGTTGAGATAGAACTGTTCCCTTATCGTATTGGAATAGCGGGCAATCAAACTGTAAAGACTATCCCTGTCGCTTGTTGAAAACTGGAAATAGGCCTGAGGGTAGGATTTGTAGTTTATTTGTTTGGTCAGTTTGTTCGGATTGCCTGCCTTGTGATCTATTATTATGATGTTTCTGTGTTTTTTTAGCATGTCGGAATTGAAGAAGCCGCTAGGATTCATTTGAACCACGTCGAACAGCGGTTCTGCCTGGGGAAGACCCTTGCAGGCTTTCATGAAATATTTTCCTATGGTGTCCTTTATGTCTCCCTTGTAAATTTCATCGGGTATGACCAATACCACCTCGAGTGTTTTTCCTCCTGAGGCAGGCAATCCCATGCTTTCATTGTCACTCTGTGTTTTTTTCTTGCTGCAACATACCAATACTGTCATCGGCAAACAAAACAACATCAAATACTTGACCAATCTTCCTTTCTTCATATTTCAAACATTTTAACAGATTGCAAAGATAATAAATTCCTTCAAAACAAAAATAAGCCTTACGGAGCCTCGCAAGACATGAAACGCCGTTAGTCCAAAATGAAACGAAGAAAGAATTTTCCGGAATCAAGATTCATTTTTTTCTTTTCTGAAAAGGGAAACGCTCTTTTCAAGTTCCGTCAAATCCGACTCTTGCATTGATGCATTCTTGTGCTGTGAAGTAATTTTTGTAACTTTGCCTGCTCAAAAACGAAGGCTTATGTTGGAAAAATTGGAAGCGATTAACGAAAAGTTTCTCGACATAGAAAAGAAGATGAATGAACCCGGAGTGATGGACGACATGAAACACTATGTCAAGCTCAGCAAGGACTACAAGGATTTGCAGCCCATAATATCCGCATACAAGCAATACAAGAACATACTGGCCAATATAGAGAGCTCTAAACAGGTGTTGAACACCGAAAAGGACGAGGAATTCAAGGAGCTTGCCAAGGAGGAATTGTCGGAGTTGACTCAAAAGAAAGAGGAAATGGAGGAGGAGATACGTCTTATGCTCATACCTTCGGACCCTCAGGACGGCAAGAATGCCATTTTTGAGATACGTGCCGGAACAGGAGGGGATGAGGCAAGCATATTTGCAGGCGATTTGTACAGAATGTACACCAAGTTCTTTGAAAAGAAAGGCTGGAAGGTTGAGGTTGTGGATTTTACGGAGGGAACCGTGGGCGGCTACAAGGAAATAGTGATGAATGTCAGAGGTGAGGGCGTTTACGGTCAGATGAAGTATGAATCGGGTGTACACAGGGTGCAGAGAGTGCCGCAGACCGAGACTCAGGGCAGGGTGCATACCTCGGCCGCTTCGGTGGTTGTTCTTCCCGAAGCAGAGGAATTCGATGTCGATTTGAAGATGAGCGACATACGCAAGGATACGTTTTGTTCTTCCGGTCCGGGAGGGCAGTCTGTCAATACGACATACTCAGCCATACGCCTTACACACATTCCTACTGGTATAGTAGTTTCGTGTCAGGACCAGAAGTCCCAGATAAAGAATTTCGACAAGGCGTTGGTGGTTTTGCGTTCGCGATTGTTCGAATTGGAATACAACAAGTATCTTGAGGAAGTGTCCTCCAAGAGGAAGACAATGGTGTCCACGGGAGACCGTTCGGCCAAGATACGTACCTACAACTATCCTCAGTCGCGGGTAACGGACCACAGGATAAACTGGACGATGTACAATTTGCCAGTGTTTATGGACGGGGACATTCAGGATTTGCTTGATGCCTTGCAGTTGGCCGAAAATGCCGAAAGACTCAAGGAAGCGGTAAGCTGACGGGTTCATAAAAGGCGGCCGGTCATAATAATAGGTAAGTCTGTTTCGTTTTCATTTCTGTGAGGTCATATATTTGCAGGACATGATTAAAAGATATTTCTTGTTTTTTTTGCTGTTGGTTGCATGCGGTTTTGTTGCAAGGCCGCAGTATTCCAATGCGTCTTTGGGACAGTGGAGAGACCATCTTTCCTATTATTCCACGCACAGGGTTGACGATATGGGGAGCAAGGTTCTCGTCAGTTCGGAATATTCTCTTTTTTATGTGAACAAATATACCATGCAGACCGAGCGGTTTTCCAAGGTAAACGGTTTGTCCGATGCCGGAGTGGGTGTTTCGGCCTATGATTCCAAGACGCAGACCATGGTCATAACATACGACAACTCCAACATAGACATAGTTCACAAGGAAAAGGTGTACAATGTTTCGGACATAAAGGACAGAAGCATAGAGGGCAGCAAGTCCATCAACTCCATATATTTCCATGACGGCAAGGCATATTTGTCATGCGGTTTCGGAATAGTCGTTTTGGACCTTGAGCGTAAGGAGATATTTGATACCTATTACATAGGAACAAACAGTTCTGCCATAAGTGTCAATGCTGTCAGCATAAATGATACGGCCATTTTTGCGGCTACGGTCAACGGACTGATGTATGCTCCTGTCAACAGCGGGGCTTTGGCGGCGAGCGAATCGTGGAAGGTAATCCCGACGCCTTATTATCCTTCACAAAAGACGATAGACCGTTTGATTCAGATAAACCCGAAAGAGCTGATGGTAAGTGTCGCAAAGGATGGCACTACACTCTCGACAGTGTACACCTTTGATGGGACAAGTTGGGACACTGTCTTCAAAGAGGAGTATTTTGAGAACATAAGAATGAGCGGAGACAAGGTAATCACTTTCGGATACCGTTCCATGAACATATACGATGCGGAACATTTCGACACTGATGCCTCCTTGTTTCATTTGAGCGACACATGGAATCCTTTGCCCGGCATATCACTCGACATACACGATGCGATGATTGACGGGGACGACCTTTGGATAGCCCACGACTATGAAGGGGTGATATATTATCCGGACTATATGAACGATTCCAAACAGATGAAAAAACTGTATCCCGACGGACCGATGGCCAACGAGGTATTCTCCATTACGGCATCCAAGGACGGCAAGATATATGTTGCACACGGAGGTAAGACAATACAGAATGCGGCGAGGGGTTTTCCTGCCAACATATACACTTTTGACGGTTATTATTGGAGAGCTTTGGACAAGACACCCGAACAGGATTCAATAAAGGACATATTGAGATTGACGATAGACCCCAACGACAATAACCACATCATGGCGGCCTCGTGGTGGAGCGGTGTTGTGGAAATACGCAACAACAAGATAGTTAATCTGTACACACAGCATAACACCAACAATGTTCTGGTGCCTCATCCTTACAGTTTCCGTATTGCCGATGTGGCTTACGACGCTTCGGGAAACCTGCTTGTGGCAAACTCCATGACAAAGGACGGACTGTGCTATCTGAACTATCACGGAGTGTGGGGAAGCTTCGAGACGTATTCGTGGATAGGGGACAACGACATATTGGGAATGGCATTGGACAAAAACTATCATTACAAGTTTCTGTGGACTGCAAACAACAAGATACTTGTCATGGACAATGACGGCAACAAAATCTTTTTGGATCCAAACAGAGGCTCGCTTGACCAGACGACAGCCGTCAACTGCATAACGCAGGACATGGACGGTGAAATGTGGATAGGAACAAACAAGGGCATAAAGGTCGCTTTCAACATAGAAAACGTGTTTGACACCGACGATGGTGTGACCTCGACAACGGAATGTCAGAACATAGTATATCAGGAGGAAGGAATAGCGCAATATCTGCTTAATTTCGAAAATGTGAACTGCATAATGATAGACGGCGGAAACAGAAAGTGGATAGGTACCGAGAGGAACGGGGTTTATGTTTTTTCTCCTAACGGTTCCGAACAGCTTTATCATTTCACGGCAGAGAACAGTCCCTTGTTCTCCAACCGTGTTGTAAGCATGGCGCAGAACGAATTGACGGGAGAGGTCTTCATTGGAACGGACCGGGGTCTGATATCGTACAGAGCGGAGTCGCTCAAGGCCGCCGAAGAGGCCGGAAAACTGACGGTATATCCCAACCCGTTGCGTCCAAATCACAGCGGAACGATTGCAATCAAGGGATTCGTCGCAGATTCCGACGTTAGGATAACCGATGTGTCGGGAAGGGCGGTTGCCCATCTCAAATCCGTAGGCGGACAAGCCGTATGGGATGGCAGGAATTATGAAGGCGAACTTGTCCCTTCGGGCGTTTACCTTATATTTTCTTCGGCCGAAAACGGTAAACAGACAGCCTGCGGAAAGGTGTTAATCATTCGTTGAGATGCTTCATAAGACCAAGGCGATAGTATTGAGTTCCATACCTTATTCCGAGTCGAACATAATAAGCAAACTGTTTACCGAACAGGCAGGGCTTGGAACCTATATGGTAAGAGGGGTGAGAAAGCATAACGACAGGACGAAGGCGGCTCATTTCCAACCGTTGAGAGTGATAGAAATAGAGACTCAAGACAATAAGAAGTCGTCATTGCAAACGGTAAGGACCAGTTGCCAGCTGCTTAATTCCGACGGAATAAACTGTGACATGGTAAAGACGAGCATTGCCATATTCATGAGCGAGGTAATAAACCTTTCAATCAGGGAGGAGACGGTCAACAGACCTCTATTCGACTTTTTGCTCGATTCAATCAGACAACTGGAACAGGCGGATTCGAAACACCTTGCGGAATTTCACATAAGGTTTCTTATAGATTTTGCGGGCAAGCTCGGCTTCAGTCCCATGGACAATTACAACGAACAACAGACCGTGTTCAATCCCGTCTCAGGCTGTTTTGTCTCACAACCGCAGGACAAGGACTGCTTTTCCGTTGAGCAGTCACGTCTTCTGCATGCCTTTCTCGGCAAGGAATCACATTCGTCTGTAAATGTATGCTCCAGCCGTGCCGAAAGAAACATGCTTTTGGACGGTCTGGTACTGTTTTACAGGATTCACATAACCAACAACAGGGAAATAAAGTCCCGTAACGTGTTGAGTACCATATTGCATTGAGATTTTCATGCTTTCATTATACATATGCATAAAATGAAATCAAGTTCCGTTTTTCTGGAATCAGGATTCATTTTTCTGGAATCAAGATCTATTTTTTCAGAATCAAGATTCATTTTTACGGAATGGCGTTTGGCTACTTTTATTTTTATAACGCTTTGTATTATGTCTGCATATATTCGTATATTTGCAACTAAAAATGTGATTTGATGGGAAAACAGAGGAAAGAAGCGGAGATTCTTACGCAGATAGCGATAAAGGGGATTCAGAACAAGAAGGGAAAGGACATAACGGTCATAGATTTTGAGAATGTTGAAGGCTCGTTGTTTGAATACTATGTGATTTGCACGGCCAATTCTCCCTCTCATGTCGATGCGATAACCGATTCCATAGACAGGGAAATAAAGATTGCGACGGGCTTGAACCCGAAGAGGGTTGAAGGACTTCAGAACTGCCAATGGGTTTTGTTGGATTACTTTGATGTTGTGATACATGTCTTTCTGCAACAGACAAGAGAGTTCTACAATATAGAGGCTATGTGGAAGGATGTCAAGCAGACTCATATAGAGGATGTTGAATAATTACAGTGAAACGATATGACAAAAGGAAATAACAAGTTGAAGGGGAAGAACGGCATGAAACCCCCGAAGTTAAAGTTCAATTTATACTGGATATACGGCATTGTGCTGGTGTTTCTGGTTTATCTTTGGTTCAGCGGTGGCGGACAGGATGCCATGTACAAGGAGGTTGAATGGGACAAGTTGAAAAATGTTCTTGTCAACAGGGATTATACTCGTATAAATGTTGTGAACAAGGAATTCGCCGAGGTTTACATCAAGCGGGAAAAGATAGACAACGACACGGCTTACAAGGATTTGAGGGTGAAACCGGGATTGTTTACCGACGCGAGAGCCCTTAAGGATGTTGAAGGCTTTTATATTTACAGGTTTGTTGACTATGATGATTTCAGGGACCAGTTGAAGACGGTGGAGGACCAATGGATAGCCAGGGATACGGTCGGAGTTGGAGACCAGGTCAAGAAACAGGAAATCATATCCGATTTAAGGATAAATGTAGACTCCGAGACCAGGAAGAGTTTCTTCGGTGAGAACTACGGATTTCTTATTTCCATTGTCTTCATGATACTTATATGGGTATTGTTTTTCCGTATGATGCGTTCCGGTTCTTCTTCCGGTGGCATGGGAGGGGGTATTTTCAGTGTAGGCAAGAGCAAGGCCCGTCTGTATGACAAGGACAATGATGTCAAGATAACATTTGCTGATGTTGCCGGGCTGGAAGGTGCCAAGCTTGAGGTCAAGGAGATTGTTGACTTTTTGCGTTCGCCGTCCAAATATACCAATCTGGGTGGCAAGATACCCAAGGGAGC
>DXGG01000252.1 GCA_019114015.1 Candidatus Onthomorpha intestinigallinarum
AATCAAGTCTTTGCCTATGTCTTTTCGGAAAGTCTTTCCTTCGAAGTCTATTTTCTCTATGTCGGAATAACATTTCGCAAGGGCTTCTTCCATATTTGTACCAAGGGCCGTAACTGCCAGTACCCGGCCTCCGTTGGTTACCGTTACGTTTTCGCTCTCGGCCTTTGTGCCTGCGTGAAAGACGGTGCATTCGGTGCATTTGTCCAGTCCCATTATCCGTTTTCCTTTTTCGTAATGTTCCGGATAACCCTTTGAGACGAGCATCACGGTGGTGCATACCGAAGGGCTTACCTTCAGTGTATAGTCGCACAGTCTGTTTCCGCCCATAAGGTCGAATGCCTCCACAATGTCGGAATCTATTCTCGGAAAGACGCTTTCCGTTTCGGGGTCTCCCATTCTCACGTTGTACTCTATCACGTACGGTTCGCCCTTGACGTTCATCAATCCTATGAAGATGAAACCCTTATATTCGATTTGTTCGTTTTTCAGGCCGTTTATGGTCGGCTTTATTATTTTTTCCTCCACTTTTTCCATGAAAGCCTTGTCGGCAAATACGACGGGAGAAACGCTTCCCATGCCTCCGGTGTTCAGACCTGTGTCATGTTCGCCTATTCTCTTGTAATCCTTTGCTTCGGGCAGCATGCAGTATGACAGTCCGTCGGTAAGGACGAACACACTGCACTCTATACCCTCGAGAAACTGCTCGATAACCACCTTGGATGAGGCATCGCCGAATTTGGACTGCTTCAACATCGCATCCAGTTCCTTTTCCGCTTCCTGCAATGTTTGACATATTATAACGCCTTTGCCGGCTGCAAGGCCGTCGGCCTTAAGCACGTAAGGCGGATTGAGGGTTGCGAGATATTTTTTGGCCTCTTCCGTCCTTTCAACCGTAAAGCTCTCGTATCTTGCGGTAGGAATGCCGTATTTTGTCATGAACCATTTGGCGAAGTCCTTGCTTCCTTCAAGCATCGCACCTTTTAGTTTGGGTCCTATGACGTTAATGTGTCTTGTTTTTTCGTCCGAGTCGAACGCATCGGCTATACCGTCCACCAAAGGCTGTTCGTTGCCGACCACCATTATTTTTATGTCGTTTTCAACCGCAAAACGCTTTATCTTTTCGAAGTCTCCGCCAAGGTCAACACAGCATGCCGAATCTATCATGCCGACATTGCCCGGCGAAACGAACAGTCGGTCCGTCAGTTTGCTTTGCCTTATCTTTCTTGCAATGGCATGCTCTCTTGCTCCCGAGCCCAACAAAAGTATGTTCATCATTCAATGTTTTTATGTTACCGTTATTATTCTTCAGAATCAACTATAAGGAAATTCATCCTTCGCTTGAACAGGTCGACAGAGTCTATCCTTACCTTTATCTTCATGCCGAGTTGATATATTCTGCCGTTTGTCTTTCCTATTATCCTGAAATTGTCTTCGTCAAGCACGTAGAAGTCGTCGTTTATTTCACGCATCGGGACAAGGCCTTCGCATTTGTTGTCATCCAACATTACATACAGTCCCCATTTGCTCACTCCCGATATTATGCCGTAAAATTCCTGACCGACCTTGTCGGAAAGAAATTCCGCCTGTTTGTATTTTACCGAGTCGCGTTCGGCATTAGCCGCTTTCTTTTCCATGTTTGAACAATGCTCGCACTTGTCCTCGTAAGTGTCTTTGTCAACCGAGCCCCTGCCTTCAAGATACAGTTCGAGAAGACGGTGTACCATAAGGTCGGGATAACGTCTTATTGGTGATGTGAAGTGAGTGTAATAAGGGAATCCCAAACCGTAGTGTCCTATGTTGTCGGTCGAATAGAAGGCTTTGCTCATCGTACGTACCGCAATCATGCTTATCATGGTCTCTTCTCCTCGTCCGACAACTGATTCGAACAGATGGTTCAAACTCTTGGCCAATGAACTGCGCGTCTTGTCCTGAATGCTGTAACCGAGCTTGCCGATGAATTCCTTGAATGTTGACAATTTCTCCTTGTTGGGCTCGTCGTGTACTCTGTAAACAAAGGTTTTCGCCTTTTTTCTGTCTTTTTGTTTGCCTATAAGCTCGGCAACCTTTTTGTTTGCCAAAAGCATGAACTCCTCTATCAGCCAGTTGGCTTCCTTTGATTCCTTTACGTAAACGCCAACAGGCTTTGCATTTTCGTCCAGTTTGAACTTGACTTCCGGATTGTCGAAATTGATGGCACCGTTTTTGAAACGCTTGTCACGCATCGTCTTGGCCAGATTCCATATCGCATTTATTTCTTGGCTGTATTCGCCTTCACCGTTTTCTATTATCTTTTGGGCTTCTTCGTATGTGAAACGGCGGTTGGAGTTTATGATTGTCTTGCCGAACCATTCCCTTACCACTTCCGCTTTTTGATTCATCTCGAAGACAACCGAAAAACACAGCTTGTCCTCACCCTCTCTTAGCGAACAGACATTGTTGCACAGCTTCTCGGGAAGCATGGGTATCGTCCTGTCGACAAGATAGACCGACGTGCCTCTTTCGTACGCCTGTCTGTCTATGCTTCCGTTGGGTCTGACATAGTAACTCACGTCCGCTATGTGAACTCCCGCCTCAATGTTACCGTTGTCCAGCATTCTGCATGAAAGAGCGTCGTCGAAGTCCTTCGCATCGCTCGGGTCTATCGTAAAGGTTACCGCATCCCTGAAGTCCTTACGTTTTTCAATCTCTTGACGAGATATCTCCGTATCTATCTTTTCGGCCTCCTGTTCCACCTCTTTGGGAAAGGCAAGCGGGAAGTTGTATTCCGCAAGTATGGACTGCATCTCCACATTGTTGTCTCCCGGCTTTCCGAGTACCTTTATCACCTTTCCGAAAGGGTTGTTTGCCTTTTCAGGCCATTCGGTCATTTCGACCAAAGCCTTTTCCCCGTCCTTGGCACCGCCCAAATCCTCAAGCGGAATGAAGATGTCGAACGGCATGGAACTGTTGTCCGTAACCAGAAACGCAAAACGGGAATGCTTTTCTATTATGCCGACAAACGAAATCTTGGCTCTCTGTATTATTTCCACTATCTGACCTTCCCTCTTGCGTTTTTTGCGTTGAGGAAACAGATACACTTTCACCTTGTCGCCGTCAAGGGCATGGTTGGTGTTGTTCGGGGATATGTAAATGTCTTCGCTGTCGTCCTCCGGAATGACATAGGCCTTTGCAGTCTGCTTCATGTCAACCGTACCTATGACATAATGTTTCGGCAACAGATTGCTGTTCGCATATTGCGGATTCAGCTTGTAGCGTCCTTTTTCCTGCTCTATGAGAATGCCGTCCCCGCTCATGGAAATCAGATGGTTCTGTATCATTTCCTTCGAACCTTTGTCGGTAAATCCGAGGCGGGAGGCTATTTGCTTGTAGTTGTACAGCTCGAAGGGAGAGGCTGCAAAAATCTTCAGAATTGACGTTGCGAACGATGACAGATTATTTTTCGTGGTTTTCATGACACTCATATTTTTAAAACTACTGCAAAGGTAGAATTTTCTTTTGGTTGTGCGTCGTTTTGTCCGCAATTTCTCAAACTTGATTTGAGACAAATGGTTCTTGATTCCGTAAAAATGAATCTTGAATTGAAATTCACGGAATTTGATTTGAAAATTGTGAAAAAAAAAGATGAAAAACTTTGCCGAATAAAAAAAAGTTTATATCTTTGCCGTGGTAAAATCATGATTGCGGATTAAAACGACAGATTATCGACATAGAGTATTACTTTTTTATAGAATGATTTGGTTAGAAGATAAGCAACCGCGGGTTGGAGTTTTTTTTGAGATAAGGGCGGATTAGTTTGTTCGGTTGCGAAATAAAAAGTGTATTTTATGAAGAAGATAGAAGAAAGAAGCGATTATGAACTCGTTCAGGCTTACGCCAGAGGGGAGAGAGAGGTGTTTTCCACCTTGCTCGCAAGACATCAGCAAAGAGTTTATTGTTACATAATGTCCTTGGTCAAGGAAAAAAGCGTTGCGGATGACATTTTCCAGGATACATTCATCAAAGTGGTCAATACTTTGCGTAGCGGCACTTATCATGACGAAGGCAAGTTCATTCAGTGGGTGATGAGGATAGCCCACAACCTGGCTGTGGATTATTTCAGGAAGAATCAGAAACTGAAGGTTGTCCGTTCCAATGACGAGGTTGACGTGTTCGATATGGTGGATAACTTCGAGGAGTCGATAGAAAGCAACATAATAAAGGATCAGACGCAGAAAGACATAAGGTTTCTCATAAAACAACTGCCCGAAGAGCAGAGAAGGGTGCTTATAATGCGTCATTATGCCGACATGTCTTTCAAGGAAATTGCCGACAAGACGGGAGTGAGCATCAATACGGCATTGGGCAGGATGCGTTACGCCTTGATAAACATGCGTAAGCTGGCCGAGGAAAACTCCCTTGCGCTTTCGATGTAGGATTTAGCATACTTTAAATAATAATGCGAACTTCTTTTGCGTTTGGCTTTGAAAATGAGGTCAAACGTAAAGGTTTCGTATGAGTGATTTTTATTCTTTTGATGAACAGATAAGTCTTTGGGAAGATGATTTGACGCGACAGTGCGGTTCGGACTGCACTAATGAGAATTGTCCCTGCAATTCGGTTTTGGTCAATGTCATTTCCTATTCCATGATTCAGACGGTTTACAGCAGTATTGCAGATGAACGGTTCGAGGTTTGGCTTAACTGACAGGCTTTTGGTAGCGGGTCCTTGTGCGGCCGAGAGTCGGGAGCAGTTGAGGGCCGTTGCGTCGTCTTTGAGGGATGTTTCGGCAGACTGGTTCAGGGCGGGGGTTTGGAAACCGCGTACAAGGCCTTCTTCGTTTGAGGGAGTGGGTGAGAAGGGTTTGGAATGGCTTGCGGAGATAAGGAAGGAATTCGGCTTGAGGGTTTGTACCGAGGTTGCGAGTCCCTATCATGTGGAGCAATGTCTTGCACACGGTTTGGATGCATTGTGGATAGGGGCAAGGACAACGACAAATCCTTTTTCGGTTCAGGATATAGCGGATGCGTTGC
The DNA here is from genome assembly GCA_019114015.1 of Candidatus Onthomorpha intestinigallinarum. Lineage (GTDB taxonomy): Bacteria > Bacteroidota > Bacteroidia > Bacteroidales > P3 > Onthomorpha > Onthomorpha intestinigallinarum. Next base: position 5,010 of record DXGG01000252.1, read on the forward strand.
GGGGTGTTGACATACCGCTTTTTGTAAAGAATCCGCTCAATCCCGATTTGAAATTGTGGATAGGGGCGATAGAGCGTCTGTCGGCTTCATGCAGTGAGGTTCATGCGGTTCACAGGGGTTTTTCGTTGGTGGATAACGGCATTTACAGGCAGACTCCGTTGTGGCAGTTGCCGGTGGAATTGAAAAGACTGATGCCTGGTTTGAAGATATTGTGCGATCCGAGTCATATTGCAGGAAGGAGGGATTTGGTTTTTCCTCTTGCACAGAAGGCCATGAGACTCGGTTTTGACGGATTGATGATAGAGGTGCATGACAATCCGGATGCGGCCAGGACGGATGCGATGCAGCAGTTGGATATAAGTTCTTTCAAGCGTTTATTGAAAGATTTGGAGGTGTCGAATACGGATGAGGATAAGGATGATTTGTCTTTGGAGGAGTTGAGAGGCAGGATAGATGATATAGATTTGCAGTTGTTGTCTCTTTTGGGCAAGAGAATGAAATTGTCCGAAAAGGTGGCTGAAATAAAACGGGAAAACAATATGTCCATATTCAGATTGAAGCGTTGGGATGTTTTGTTGACCGACAGGATGGAAAGGGCTGAAAGATTGAAACTGAACAGGGAGTTTGTGAAAGATTTGTTTGAACTCATACATGAACAGTCCATGGAAGTTCAAGACAGGTTTATAGGGGGTATGGAGAAGAATTGATTTTTTTGATTGAATAAAAAATTGTATGTTTCGATTTTTTATGTACCTTTGTAGTTCGGAAAAACGGTTTAATTATTCATTTTAATTTTTTGAGACATGAAATTGAAAAGATTATTGTTAGGAGTAGCTGTTGTTGCCTTGATGACAGCATGCGGCGGTGGCAAGACAGAAACGTCAACTACCGAAGCGACGGTATCGGAAACTACCGAGATGGAACTGACTGATGTTACAGAGAGTGAACAAGCTGTCGCAGAGCAGCCTGTAAGCCAGAGCACAAGCAGAGGCACAAAGGCATCGGCTCCTTCTGCAACTGCAGAAGAAAAGGCTCCTCAAGTAGATCCTTGTGAGGCCAAGGTGAAAGCTTTCGAGCAATATGTGGACAAACTGTCTGCCGCTCAAAAGAACAAATCCAAAGGTCCGCAACAATTGAAAGCGTTCGAAGAATTGTTGAAAGAGGCCGAAGCTCAGGAAAGCACCGTAAAGGATTGTGCACAAGGAGAATTCAAGACAAGAGTACAGAATGCAGTTATGCTTTGCAAGAAAATAAGAACTACAAAGTAAATATTCTTTTTCAGTGATCTATTTTTTTAATGGTTTTGAGCTTGAACAGCCGCGGCTGTTCAAGCTTTTTTCATATTATTCGATGTTTTCCTTTTTCTTTTGTTTGTTCGTTCCGAATGCGAAGCTGATTCCGGTTACGAGGTTGAAGCCGCTCATGTCGGCAATGTTGAATGAAGTGGATGAAGAGTTGAAGGAACAACCCAGATATACGTTTGCACCGAATTTAAGGTTGAGCAATGCAGACGGATTGAACCATGCATTGGAAGAAAAGGTGTTTCCTATGCTTAATGAAACATATTTGGTGTGCAGGGCATACAATACGCTCAGCCTTGTATCGACAAAACGCGAATTCCACAGCTTTGTGCTCAATAAGGCGTGAAGATGGTTGAATGAATGGAAGTTCCAACTGTATCCGAAATGAAATTCTGTCGGTAAAGCCGCCGTATAACTGCCGTGAGTCACACTTTCCAAATCCAAAGCCGTACTCAGACTGTCCATGAAATTGTTGAAATGGGTCTCAAGTCCCGTACCTATGCTGTCTATGCTCGTTTCAATTCCGCCGAAGGTCACGGTATTTGAAGAATTCTTGTTCCTTATTCTCGTAT
>DXGG01000253.1 GCA_019114015.1 Candidatus Onthomorpha intestinigallinarum
CTGGTCTGTGTTTATCATGTTCACCGAAGCCGTATTCCCCACAATGTTCATGGACTTTATTTCAAACTTCTTGTATTTCACCAGATCGTCCCCGAAACTCTTGAATTGTTCGACATGTTTTTTCATTTTTACGGTGCATATCGTTTCAAGCATTTTGAAATCCCTTTGGTTGACATATTGGAAAAAGGAATTGACGACCTCCTTCACTGCTTTTTCGTCGTTGCTTTCCGACTTGCAGGACAGAAACAGAAGGATTATGAAGGTCAACTTAAAAAAATATTTCATCTTATCGGTATTCTCATTTACATGTTAAACTTGCAAAAGTATGCAATTATTGTTGTAATTTTGCAGTTCAAGCGATAAAAAGCAGTATGTCGATATCGGATAACATAAAGCATTATCAATCTCTTATGCCTCGAGGTACGAGACTAATAGCTGTTTCAAAGACGAAACCGGTGGAGGATTTGATGCAGGCCTATCAGGCGGGTCAAAGGCTGTTCGGTGAAAACAAGGCATTGGAGATGAGAGACAAATATCTTGTCATGCCGAAGGATATTCAGTGGCACTTCATAGGACACCTGCAAACCAACAAGGTTAAATACATTGCCCCGTTTGTAAGCATGATACATTCGGTTGACAGCCTTCATCTTCTCAAGGAGATAAACAAGGAGGGTGTAAAGAACGGCAGATGCATAGACTGTCTGTTGCAGATAGACATTGCACACGAACAGACCAAGTTCGGAATGGAAGATGCGGTGGCGGAGGAGTTGTTGACAGGCGATGCGTACAGGGAGATGAATAACATAAGGATTTGCGGTCTTATGGGGATAGGCTCCATTACCGATGATAGGGAACAGACTCGCAAGGAATTCGCGCATTTGAAGGAGTTGTTCGATAAATTCAAGCGTCTGTATTTTTCGCAAGAGGATTGTTTTTCGGAGTTGTCGATGGGGATGTCGGAGGATTATGAGACAGCATTGCAGCAGTGCAGTACACTTGTGAGGATAGGCAGTTCTATTTTCGGGGCAAGGGATTACGGAACATCGCATTGAAAAGAAAAAAATATTTTTGTACCACATGATGATTTTGAATTCAGAATTATTTAGTACTTTTGCTCGGAATTAAATTTTTAAACACAAATTAAATATGGATTTAGGCGAAACAAGAGAGAGAGAAAGAGAAGAAGTGTTTTCGAAAGCGATAAAAGCGGGAAAGAGAACATATTTTTTTGATGTAAAAGAGACGAGACAAGGCGAACGTTATTTGACTATAACCGAAAGCAAGCGTAAGTTCAACAATGAGGACGGCACTTTCAGTTATGAGAAACACAAGATATTTTTGTACAAGGAGGATTATGCCAAATTTCAGGATGCCTTGGGTAAGATAATAAACTTTATAGAGACGGGCGTAGAGCCGGTTTTTGAGGAGGAATCCTCGAATGAGGGGGAGGGTTTTGAGAAGAAAATAGATGATATAGTATTTGATTAAGACTAAAAGGAAGGAACAAAAGGGCTGTTCATAGGGACAGCTTTTTTGTTCTATGAAAGGTGCATAAATGGGTAAAGTAATAGCTGTTGCCAATCAGAAGGGGGGAGTAGGGAAGACCACTACGGCCATCAATTTGAGTGCTGCGCTTGCGGTGATGGAGAAAAAAACATTGCTGATAGACGCGGATCCGCAGGCGAATGCTTCTTCGGGAGTGGGTATTGACCATGAGCGTGTGGAGAAAAGCGTTTATGATTGTCTGATAAACTCTGTCAATGCGGCGGAAGCCGTTTTGGAAACGTCCACTCCTAATCTTTATCTGCTTCCTGCAAGCATAGATCTTGTGGGAGCTGAAATAGAACTGCCGAAACTGGAGGAAAGGGAGCAACGGTTGAAGAAAGTGATAGCACCGATAAGGGATGAGTATGATTACATCATAATAGACTGTTCTCCGTCTTTGGGTTTGGTAACCATAAATGCCTTTACGGCGGCCGACAGCGTAATAATACCGGTTCAATGTCAGTATTTCGCGTTGGAGGGTTTGGGAAAGTTGCTCAATACCATAAGGATAGTACAGGGACGTCTGAATACGTCGTTGGAAATAGAGGGCATACTTCTTACCATGTTTGATGCCAGATTGAGGCTTAACAAACAGGTTGCGGAGGATGTAAGACATCACTTCAAGCAAATAGTATTCGATACTCTCATATACAACAATGTTAAGCTTGCGGAGGCTCCAAGTCACGGTTTAAGCGCCATTATGTATGATGCGAGCAGCACCGGAGCGGTGAATTACATGAATCTGGCGATGGAAATCATACAAAAGCACGACACGACACAACGATAATTTATTGAGAACACAAACAGACAGAGATGGCATCAAAAAAAGGACCAGCCTTGGGAAAAGGATTAGAAGCGATATTGGGTAATGCGGATTCGGATCTTCAACCCAACAAAGTGATAAGCTCGGTTACGGCGGAGTTGAGCTATCTGCCTATCGACAAAATAGAACCCAATCCGAACCAGCCGCGAAAAGAATTCGACGCGACGGCTTTGGATGAGTTGTGTCAGTCCATAAGGGAAAACGGTGTCATCGTTCCGATAACGGTAAAGAAAGAAAAGGACAAATATATTCTGATAGCGGGTGAGCGTCGTTACAGAGCCTGCAAACAGGCCGGCTTAAAACAGATACCTGCCTACATAAAGGTTGCGACACAACAGGAAATAATGGAAATGGCTCTTGTGGAGAATATGCAGAGAGAGGATTTGAATGCAATTGAAATAGCATTATCCTTGAAGGCATTGATAGAAGAATGCAACATTACACAGGAAAAGATGAGCGAAAGGATAGGCAAAAACCGCTCGACCATAACAAACTATCTCCGTCTTTTGAAGTTGCCGGCGGAAATCCAGATTGCGTTGCGTAACAATCAAATAAGCATGGGACACGCACGCAGTATCATCAATGTCGAAAGTCAGGAGAAGCAGTTGGAAATACTGAAACGGATAATAGAAAAGGGATTGTCTGTCCGTCAGGTGGAACAAATAGTCGCATCTGTCAAGACTCCCGAAAACACTACTAAAAAAACAAGGAAAGAACTGCCGGAATTTCACAAGGATACCAGGTTTGCATTGAGCAAAAGGCTCGACACGAAGGTTGACATCACACGTTCGATGAGAGGAAAGGGCAACATAACCATTTCATTCAGGAACGATGATGACTTTCAAAGGATAATAGCACTGCTCGAAGGTGTTAAATAAATGAGGTTAAAGGTTTTACTTGCATCAATTATCGTTTTTGGCCTTTCGTTTTATGACATTGCGGCACAGACTGCCGGAAATTATGGTTCGCATTCTCCAAAAAAGGCCACGATTCTTTCGGCCGTTCTTCCGGGAGCAGGACAGGTCTACAACAAACAGGCATGGAAAGTGCCGGTTATTTATGCCATAGGTGCAGGAGTAACTTATTTCGCGGTAACCAACTACAACAATTCCGTAAAATTCAAGAACGAATACTACAACAGAATAAACGGCAATACAGGCGCGTTGCTTGAGGATTACAC
>DXGG01000023.1 GCA_019114015.1 Candidatus Onthomorpha intestinigallinarum
GCGAAAAGGTTGACAATATAAAATAAATGTGTAACTTTGCCCGTTGACAAGATTGAAACGAACATTGAAACAATCAAAAAATATTTTGACATGAATAACATAGATTGGAAAAGCCTTCCGTTCGGCTACTACAAGACGGATTGCAACGTACGTTGCTATTACAGAAACGGAAAATGGGGCGAGTTGGAATATACGGACTCCGAAGAGATAACCATGCACATGGCCGCTACCTGTCTGCACTACGGACAGGAGGCATTCGAGGGCATGAAGGCGTTCAGGGGTGTTGACGGCAAGATACGTTTGTTCCGTCCTTATGAGAACGCAAAGAGACTTATCCGTTCGGCCGAAGGAGTTATGATGGCTCCGGTGCCTGAGGAACTGTTCGTCAAGGCATGTATTGAAGTTGTCAAGAGAAACGAGAGGTTTGTTCCTCCTGCAGGCAGCGGTGCATCGCTATACTTGCGTCCTTTGTTGATAGGTACGGGAGCACAGGTGGGAGTAAAGCCTGCGGATGAATATCTGTTCGTTGTGTTTGCAGGTCCTGTCGGTCCTTATTTCAAGGAAGGTTTCAAGCCTGTTCAGATACAGATTGTGGAGGATGCGGACCGTGCCGCTCCGCTTGGAACCGGTACTTTCAAGGTAGGAGGAAACTATGCTGCTTCATTGCGTTCCGGTCAGAGAGCACACGACGAGGGATTCTCAAACGTGCTTTATCTTGATGCAAAGGAAAAGAAGTACATAGACGAGGCAGGTGCTGCAAACTTCTTCGGAATAAAGAACAATACGTATTGCACGCCTAAGTCCACATCCATTCTTCCTTCCATCACCAACATGTCATTGCGTCAGTTGGCCGAGGATATGGGCATGAAGGTTGAGCAAAGACAGATTCCTGTGGAGGAATTGTCCACCTTTGAGGAGGTCGCAGCCTGCGGAACGGCTGCCGTTGTTTCTCCTATCGGAAAGATAGTCGACCGCGGAACCGGAAAGGTTTACGACTACGGCACTGAGGCCGGTCCTGTATGTACCAAGCTGTACAAGCAGTTGAAGGGAATACAGGAAGGTGAAGTGGAAGACATTCATAATTGGAACCTAATAGTCGAATAATTTCGAATAATAGGGAATGTTGTTTTTTTTCATAACTTTGCACCGCTTCCGATTCTTTTCGGAGGCGGTGTTTTTGTATTGAGGGCTTATGGAGAAAATACTGGTCATACAGACGGCATCTACGGGTGATGTCATATTGCTTACCTCTTTGCTGGAGAAGCTGCACCACAAGTTTGAAGGTGCACGGCTGGACGTATTGGTCAAAAAGCCCAACCATACACTGTTCGTGGCTCATCCCTACGTAAACAACGTATGGATATGGGACAAGGGCAAGAGGAAGTACATGAATCTTCTGACCTTGTGTGAGAGCATAAGGAAGGAGAGGTATGACGTGGTCTTTTGTGTGCAGAGGTTTTTCTCGGCGGGGCTGATAACGCTTTGTTCCGGTGCACGCAACAGGATAGGTTTCGACAAGAATCCCTTGTCATTGTTTTTCACAAGGAGGGTAAGACACAGAATAGGCAGGGGAATACACGAGACGGACAGAAACATAAGCCTTATGGAGGGCATGTGGTGCGACAAGGCACCCAAGCCACGGCTTTATCCCTCGCAAAGAGACTTTGCGGCGGTGAGCAGGTACAAGCAGGGCGTTTACTATACCATATCGCCTTCATCGCTATGGCCTACCAAGACTTTGCCGGTGGAGAAATGGGTAGAGCTTGCGGATACGGCGGAGAGGGATTGCATGATATATCTTTTGGGTGGCGACAAGGACATGGAGGTTTGCGAAAGGATACGCAGGGAGTCCTCTTGTGACAACATCATGAACCTTTCAGGCAGGTTAAGCCTTTTGGCTTCGGCCGCGCTTATGCGTGATGCGAAGATGAACTTCTGTAACGATTCTGCTCCATTGCATCTGGCCTCAGCCGTGAATGCTCCCGTTACTGCGGTATTCTGTTCGACCACACCGGATTTCGGCTTCTGGCCTTTGAGCGATGACAGCCTTGTTGTGGAGGCTGAACCCAAGCCTTCATGCAAGCCGTGCGGACTGCACGGAGCCAGGAAGTGTCCCCGTTCCACTTACGAGTGCGGAATCAACGTGGATGTACGCAAACTGATTGACAGGTTGTAGTGCAATACGACAATACAGCCCTGACTCCGAACATGGCATTTCCAAAAAGAAACGGATAAAGCCGATACTTATTGGACCGCGATTTCCTTGGGATTGTCGCCCCATAGGTTGCTGCCCGGCTGGCTGTCCTTGCAAAACAACACAATCAACCATATTGCTCCAGCCAAAGGAATAAATCCAACCAGTAACATCCAACCGCTTTCGCCTATATCGTGCAAACGTCTTACACCTACGGCCAAAGACGGAATCATCGTCAATAAATAATAGAGCACTAGAAGAAAAGATCCGTTGTAAGAGTTTGTACTTAACATTATCATGATTTCAATAATTTCAATGATTGCTACGAAAATGAAATTAAACAGAGCAAACATCCAATACTCCTTTCGACGTGCCCTGCCTTTAAAATCGAAATACTGACGCAGACATTTCATGTACCAATTCATAATCAATTTATTTTTTTATATCAAACATGCGACAAAGTTATAACAATATTTCATTTTATGCAAAATAATCACATTTTTTTCAGTTGTATCGTAACCATGGTATATTGTAGAGATTTGTTTGTCTGCGGGCTTGTACGAACGATTATTTTTCCTATCTTTGCAGGCTGAAAAAACTTTTGAAGGATTAAATGTTAAGTCGTCATTTTTTGCGGGCAAAGGTCTTGCAGGCCCTATATGCGAACAAAATATCCGAATCCACGGATTTGAAGACTTCAATCAAGGAGTTGACAGACAGTATAAGCAGTATTTACAATTTGGAAGTGTATTTGTATTCGGCCCTTTTGGAGATAAGGGACATTGCCGAAAATCAGATAGAGGATGCAAAGACCAAATTCCTGCCTACCGAAGAGGACCTGAATCCCAACATGCGTTTTGTAAACA
>DXGG01000024.1 GCA_019114015.1 Candidatus Onthomorpha intestinigallinarum
CTGCTGATAGGGCAGGTTGTAAACACCAACGCATCCTACATGGGACGGGTATTGAACGACGCAGGATTCGACGTTGTAGCAACAAGCGTAATAGGGGATGATGCCGAACAGATAAAACAAAGCCTTTGTATTGCAATGGAAAGGGCGGACGTTGTTTTGATAACCGGCGGACTCGGACCGACAAAAGACGACATTACGAAAAAAACACTTGCCGATATATTCGGAGGCAGGCTTGTGGAAAACGAACAGGTCAGAATGCATGTTGAGAATTATTTCCTAAGGATGGGAAAGCCTTTCACGCAGACCAATCGGGAACAGGCTCTGGTTCCGGACAACTGCAAGGTGGTTTTCAACGAGGCTGGTACAGCTCCCGGAATGTGTTTCAAGAAAAACGGCAAACTTGTTTTCTCCATGCCCGGCGTACCCTTTGAAATGAAGGCAATGATGGGCAAGGTGACGGATATCATACGGGAACATTTCAAAGGCGAATGCATTATCCACAAAACCATGCTGTTTGCAGGCATAGGTGAAAGTTTTCTGGCCGACATGCTCAAGTCGTTTGAAGAGGCTCTTCCGCAATGGATCAGGCTGGCCTACCTTCCCAAGGCGGGACTTGTACGCCTGCGCCTTACGGCCAAAGGCAGTGACAAAGCACTCGTTGAATCCGCCATGGAGGAACAGACAAAAAAACTGCTCTCCATTGCTGCAGATTATTTCGCAGGCTTTCAGACAGACAACATAGCCAAGAGCGTGGGGGATGCCTTGAGAAAGAAAGGCATGACGGTATCAACGGCCGAAAGCTGTACGGGAGGCAACATAGCCCATTTGATAACATTATGCAGCGGTAGCTCGGACTATTACAAGGGTTCGGTGGTCTGCTACTCCAATTCGGTCAAGCAAGAGGTCTTGAAGGTAAGCGGAGACACGCTTGAAAAGGAAGGAGCTGTCAGCGAAGAGGTTGCAAAAAGCATGGCCTGCGGAGTGCGAAAGCTTTTGAAAACGGATTATTCCGTAGCCACAACCGGCATTGCAGGTCCTTCGGGAGGCAGCAACAGTAAACCTGTCGGTACGGTATGGATTGCCATGTCCTCGAAAGAAAGAACGTTTGCACAGCGTTTCGTCTTCCAGACGGAAAGGGAGAACTTCATTGAAAGGACAAGCAATCAGGCCCTGATGATGTTGTTTGAGGAAATAAGAAAATAGAATTTGATTTGAGGAAAATCTTTTCTGAATCCGTTTTTTTCTTTTCTGAAAAGATTTTCCCCAATCCTTGTTCTACTAAAACACTGTCCTGAATATGACGGACAAATCCTTGAAAAAACTCCTGTTGTCCATATATTCAAGATTGATTTTCAATTTGTCCGGCATTATTTTCTCAACATAGAAGCGTTCAGGGTCGTCCGCTTGAGCAAGAAGGTCGTTCTCATTTCTGTATTTTATGGATGCAGGGTCGGTAATGCCGGGTCTTGCGGACAATACCCTCATCTGCTCACTGTTGTAAAGCGCCACATATTTTCTTACCTCCGGACGGGGACCTACAAGGCTCATGTCTCCCTTGAGCACATTGAACAGTTGAGGCAGTTCGTCTATCTTGTACTTTCGTATGAAATATCCCACGGGTGTAATCCTGCCGTCTTTTCCTCCAACCGTAAGCAGGCCTTTTGCATCAGAACCCGTACGCATCGAACGGAACTTGTACAGTTTGAAATCCCTGCCGTATCTTCCCACTCTTGTCTGAACGTAAAACACTCCGCCTCTGCCTGTCAGTCCTACGCAAAGGGCTACTACGAGAAACAAAGGCGAAAGCAGAAGAAGACCGAAAAAGGAAGCCGATATATCAAACAAACGTTTTGTCATTCCCCGTTACGTATTTCATAATACTGCTCCACAAGATTCCTTACAATGTATTCCACCTGCAAATCGGTCAGTTGCGGATACACCGGCAGGGTTATCTCCCTCGCAAAGGTGTCCATTGATTTCGGATAGTCATTTTGGTTGTATCCCATTTGTCTGAAAAGCGTAAGTGCGGGCATCGGTATGTAGTGGACGTTGGTTGCTATACCCTTTTGGGCAAGCCTCTGTATCAGTTCGTCCCTTTGGGCTTCGCTTACGGGATTTATCCTCAATGGAAAAAGGTGATATGCGGGCGAAGATACACCATCGTTTTTCGGAGGAAGTATCGCCCAATGGTAAGGTGCGAGAAGACGGCAGTAGAGTTCGTAAACCCTTTGTCGTTCCGCCAGCAGATAATCATATTTTCTAAGCTGTGCCAAGGCTATTGCGGCATTGACATCAGGCATGTTTATCTTCATTCCGTGAGCCACTATATCGTAACGCCATGCCCCCGCCTGATTCTTGGTGAAGGCGTCCTTGGTCTGTCCGTTCAGGGACATCATCTTGAACCAACGATATGTCTGTCGGATGTCGAACTGTTCCGGTAGATTGAAACATATGGCTCCTCCCTCGGCGGAGGTAATGTTTTTGACGGCATGAAAAGACAACACGCATATATCGACCAATTGGGCTATTTCCTTCCCGTTCAGTCTGGCTCCTATCGAATGGGCGGAATCGGACAGGAGCAATATTCTTCCCAATTGTTTCTGAACGTCGCTTTCAGCCTTGAAAAGGCTTTTGACCTCTTCCGATTCCAATGCCTCCCTTATTTTGTCGTATTGACACGGAACGCCTGCCAAATCCACGGGAATGACAGCCTTTGTCCGCGAAGTTAAGGCCTCCTTCATTTTCTGCACATCCATCGTCAGCCCGTCGTTTATATCGACCATTACCGGCGTTGCTCCCGCATCCATCACCGCCATTGCCGTCGCACAATAGGTATAGGCAGGGACTATCACCTCATCGCCCTGTTTCACTCCCAACCATCTAAGCACCAGAGTGGCTCCGCTAGTCCACGAATTGACACATACCGCAGCCTCTGCACCGAGCCTTTCGGTCAGTTCCTTTTCCAATGCGGCAACCTTGGGACCGGACGTTATCCATCCGCTTCGCAAGGACTCGTTAACCAAAGCTATCACATCATCATCTATGTACGGGGGTGAGAAACTTATATTCATGACAAATCGTTTTTCATTGTTATCCAATATCTTTGCTTTTTCTCTGCATGTATCTCGTTTTCCATCGTTTCCATCTTCTGGCCAAGGAATTGGTCCTTGCCGTACGGTTTATCTTCAAAGGACGTTCTTCGGCGTTTGCTCCTTCATATACCTTTCGTTCGGAGGAAGCCTCGGATATGCTCGCGTTCAGTTCAAATCCTATGAGCAATATAAAGGCGTTGATATAAGTCCACAAGAGGAAAACTATCAATGCCCCTATCGAACCGTAAAGGGCGTTGTATCGTGAAAAATGTATGACATAATAATTGAATCCCTGCGTTGTAAGTATAAACAGAACCGTTGCCAGACTCGCCCCTGCGGAAAAGAAATTATAGGACTTGCGGTTGGCCGGAGTGAAATAATAAAGTGCCGCAAAGGAGAAATATACCACACTTATGAGCAATATCCACTTGGCGGTTTTCAGAAAAAACATCTTTGTGGCAGTATCCAATATTCCTTCGGTTTCCAGATACCTCATGAAGGTCCTGAATCCTCCCACAAGAGTAAAGGAAACAATGACCGCAACGGCAATTATGAAAACCATTACTATGCTAATCAATCTTCTTTTCAGCCATTTGCGTTTTTCTATTGCGTGATGGGTCTGATTGAATGACACCAGTATGGCATTGATGCCGTTTGAAGCAACGTAAATGGAAGACAAGAATCCTATCGACATCAGTCCGTTGTGTTTTCTGTGCAATATATCTGCGAGGGTATGTTCTATCGTAGGATAAATGCTTGCCGGCAGACTGTCTTTCAAAAACACGAAAAGTTGTTTTGCGTAGTAGTCGGTATCCAAATATGGAAGCAGGGTAAAGAAAAAAAGCATCAAAGGAAATATCGCCAATACGAAATGGAAAGAAGCGGCGGCGGCCCTTTGGTTCAAAACGCCTTTCATCAATCCCTTGATGAAGAAAAACATGACATCGAACAACGGGACTCCCTGAAAGCCGGGTATGACCACCATTCTGGAAGTATGCAACACTGTTCTTACCGGTCGCCAATACAATAAGTGTCTGAGGTATTTGTCTACTTTTTTGTTTTTAGTCATTTGCGTCAATCCTCCGCCTGCAAACTCAAATCGACACTTTTGATGTGATGGGTGAGTGCTCCGACCGAAATATAATCTACCCCGCTTTTTGCATACTCTGCTATTGTCAGTTTGTTTATTCCTCCAGAACTTTCAGTCTCGTATCTTTTATTTATTTGTTCCACGGCTTTTTTCAAGTCGGTCGGGGTAAAATTGTCAAGCATTATCCTGTCCACTCCTCCCTTTTCCAAAACTTGGGCCAACTCGTCGAAATTCCTTACCTCTATCTCTATTTTCATAGAGAGATTGTTTTTCTTAAGGTATTCCCTTGTTTTGTCGATAGCATTGGATATGCCGCCTGCGAAATCTATGTGATTGTCCTTAAGCATTATCATGTCGTACAATCCCATGCGATGATTTGTTCCGCCGCCGACCTTTACCGCATATTTTTCCAGAATGCGCATTGTAGGAGTCGTTTTTCTTGTATCGAGCAATTTGGTATTGGTTCCGGACAACAGCCTTACATATTCCATGGTATTTGTTGCCACGCCGGAAAGACGCTGCATGTAATTCAATACTGTACGTTCAGATGTCAGAATGGATATTGCCCTGCCCTTTACCCTGAAAACGATGTCTCCCTTTCTCACAATATCACCGTCCTTCTTCAATGGCTGATATTCAAGGTCGGAATCCACCATTTCAAAAACCAGACGGGCAACATCCATTCCGCAAATTACGCAATCCTCCTTTGCGACAAGTTTGGCCTTGCTTTGTATGTCAGGGCCTATGCAAGCCAAAGAGGAGTGGTCTGCCTGACCAACATCCTCTTGCAATGCCGTTCTGATATGATTTCTTATATATTGTTCTTCAAGCATGAATTATCTTTGTATAACAACGATTCCTTCCCACTTCCAGTTATCGGAATAAAGCCTCAATACATACGAACCGCTTGTCATTTCCGACAGATCCAGAACATTTTCTCCTTTTTTGAGGTTGAATCCATCTATTCGTTTGACCACTCTCGACTGCATGTCTATTACATCGACACATATCTTTCCATAAATGTCGGCATCGGAAACAAGACGTATTACGCCATTTGAAGGATTAGGTACTATTTTTATGTTTTCCGTCGCGGTGTTTATGTTTTCCAGTCCGACGGAAGAAACGGTCACCTTATCCGTTCCGGATGTCGCCGGTTCGCATCCTCCGTTCTGCACTACGGCTCTATAGAACCATTCTCCCTCTATGTCAGGATAATCGGTCAGATAAACACTGTCGGCGGAATTGTCTACCGTCTGCCAGTTGTATCCCGGAGCCTGTCTTTCCCAATACAGTATGTCTCCGAGATAGGCTCTCAATTCCACTCTGTACGGTGAACCCGCCTCTACATTCGTAACAAGAGAGAAAGCGTTGCCTCCACGGCTCGGTTCATTGATTGTTATCGTTACCATATTGCTAGTATCGGTAACATGACCTGAATAAACTATACGCCTAAAATATGTCGTCGTACTGAGCAGTCTCATCTCCAAATCCTTCTTCGTTGCAAGAGAACCGAGATTTGACTCTATCCAGTTTTGTCCGTCCGTGCTCAATATCCACAAATATTCATATTCTCCGTTTCCACCCGTAGGCTCGGAACCTGTAAGGTCATTCGGAAGAGTAGACTGACAAACAGACTGATCCGCAGATATTTCATTGTTGAATATAGGAACATAAGGCGTGGTTATCTGTTGCAACTGACCATAGGCAGTACCGAATGAATTTGTTGCAAATGCCCTTATGTAATATGTTGTATTCTCTTCCGCATTTGTTATGCTGCCGCTGAATTCTCCGGTTCCCGCACCCATATTCATGACATTATCCTCCGATGAAGGAATTCCTTCCAAAGACCAGCATATTCCCCTTGCGGTGACATCGGTCAAACCTCCGTAGGTTACATTTCCCGCAACCGCTATTTCATTATACGTTATCAACGACGGAGCAGTCGTTTCCACAATAGGTATCTGCAAAACCGCATGAACTTGTATTTCTTTTAGATTTATATGAGAGGTTCCGGATATGCCCAAAAATGCTATATGGTATTCCCCACTTGCTCCAACAAGCTCCACAGTATCGGAATGATACTCTTCACTTGCACCGAACACAGCCAGTTCCGTCCATGGTTGTTCCACATTCGATTTGTACATAACCTTCAAGGTATCGCACAAAGAGTTGGTCAAAGGTTGCTGCCTCTTGAACGTAAGTTTCATTTCTTCCCTGTTGCTCAAATCGAACAAAGGCAAGACAAGCATGGATGAATAATTGTCGTTGTCGGATTCAAAACGGAATGTCTCCGTATCCAGACTCCATCCTTCCTGAACATCAACACATGAAATATCCGAAGAACCCGTTTCCAGAACGTAAGGATATTCATCAACCCTTGAACAAAGAGTCGTAAATTCGATTTGTTCCGAATAAGTCCTGTGGGAAATGTTCTCCGCAAAAGCCCTGACATAATATGTCGTATTCGGCTCCAAACCCGACAAATCAACGGAATACAAGTCCTCTGTCACCGATACGGTTATCACTTCGTCATCCAAAGTAGGCTCGGGATGAGTTGCATAACATATTCCCAAAGTATTCACCGGATTATTTCCATTGTCCAAAAGCCGTGAAGAAACAACAGCGGAACTGTCTATCAAATTACTGTAAGTAACAGCCTGCAACTGAGGAAAAGCCGTCAAGTCCGCCTCATAAACCTCTACATCATCCAGACAAACTCCATATCCGCCTTTCAATGTTGCCTGAAAAGCTATGTACAACGTATTGGTGTTTGCAGGAATGGCCAATGTCTCCTCTGTCCATTGCGCTACATTGGCAGTGTATTCCTCCAACAGTATCCACTCTTGGTCAATACCGGTTTTATAATAAACGGCCAACTTGTCCTGTTTGCCTTGTCTTGACTGTTGGGCATAATTGAATTTCAGACCTACCTGATTGACATACGAAACGTTTATAGGCGGAGTGACCAACTTTGTCACCTGCGTACCCTGCATCCAATCCGACCTTATGAATGCCCAACGGCTTCCCTCTGCGGCACTGTTTATTCCTTCCTGTTCAGAAGATTGTTCCCTTACAGTCCACTTGTTGCTGACAAAAGTACCGCATTCGTTTTCCCAACACTCCAAACTGTTGTCGCCTTCTTCAAACCCCGTAACATAAGGCAAGTCTTCATAAGCCACACACTGAGTTTTCACCTTTATAACTTCTCCGTATCCTACCTTGTCGGCCGTTTTGGCATAAGCCCTTACATAATACTCGGTCGCAGGCATAAGATTCGGTATTCCGACATTGAAATCAACTGCGGAAGATGTCGAAACAACCTTCAAATGACCAATCGTAGGCGTATCGGTCGTATCGCTGTAACAAACCCCTCTTTCTATTATGGCAAGGGAAGAAGCATTGACTATCTCCACCTCGACAGTCACCGAATCGGACAATACATCCGTTGCCACGGTATTTACAACGGGACGCATATTATCCTCGGCACCGTAAATGAAATGAATGTTTTTTGTCGTCGTGTTTTCAGTTATCTGCGTTATGGGTCTGTTTATCGGCATACCGCTTTTTGTCAAACTGTTAGGCGTAGTATTGTCCGTAAAGCTCGTATTGTTGGACGTTCCCGGGAAAGGAGCCCCGCTGCCGGAATATCCGCTTGCCTCCTCCAAATCGACTCCCGGATCGTTTGCCACGCAGTTGGCACAATTATAATTCCATCCCGCCACACTCTCGTCAACATGATAAATCAGCATGCCATGTCCCGGCAGATAAGTATCCCAACCGACCTGCTGTCTGTTTTCCAACAAAAAGTACTCATTATCAGTTATGGTCATCTTGTAAGCCTTGCTTTCCGTATGCAAAGGAGGCAGGGTATTGTTTCCCGGTTCCGACAATTCCTCTATGTCAACATATCCCCTTACATTCCTTTCCAATGCGTTCCACAAAGGAGGACACTTGCCGCCATTATTGTAATTGCCACTGCACATTATATCCCATGAGCCGTGATCGGCAAATGAACCGTCCTCTTCATAATTGGTATCGTAGTAATCCGCCTGACCCAAAACGTGAGAAAATTCATGACATATCGTTCCTATGCACAATGCTTCAGGATAATAAGGCGTTCCGTTTTTCTCTGAAGAACATGCATAATCCCTGACATAAACACCGTCCACCTCATAAGGCTGAATCAGTCTTGACCTATGCGGCCATATCGTATTGGGATCATTTCCTCCCGTACTTTCGGCATATCCCGCGTAGATAACGTAAACACAAGACACATAACTGCCTTCACCGTTAGTGTATTGCGAAAAATCAACATCTGGATTGGCTTTGACAACCGCTTCCTCAATCAAATCCCTGACTCTTACGTCATTGGATGTAGAACTGTTCTGCCCGTAATATGACATGTTGTTGTCGGCAGTATAGGGTCCCAAAACGGTGGCCTCAACATTCAACCTGCCAAGACTCGACGCCAAAAAATAATCGTGAACACTGCCTTGATGTCCGTTTGCCGAATATCCCACCTGATTGAACAGATTGTTTATATCCTCCGAAGAAGTTTCAAACGCAACATCCTGATAAGCCATCAATATCACAACCATCTTGTAAGTCTCCACTCCCTCCGGGTCGGTATTTGTTATCAGACTTTTCCTTGACGCAAAATCATCCTGTATGTCCCAGAGTTGAAGCATATAGGCAATCTGCTGGTCCGAAAAAAACAATTTCTTCTCCAATCCGCTCAAAAACTCCCTTTCCCTTTGCGAGCGGTCCGAAGGATTGTGCGCCAACATGTCCGAAGGCCTTATTCCGCCTTTACCGTCGGATATTGCGTAAACAAAATCACCGGCATTGTTTCGCATCAACGTATAATCATCGGAGGTCAAAGCCCAGTTGACCTTTTCATCTCCCCTCATTCTGACATTGAGCAAGGTATTGTCCGATTGCCTGTATTCAAACGGCTCGGGATTAGCTCTAACCGCAAAAAGCTCCTGAATGCCGCACAAAAACAAAAAACAAAAAATCAAAAAAGCTGCTCTTCTCATAAATTACAATTTATTATTCAGATAAATACACGGTAGCAAAGGTAATTCAGATTCCGCATTCTACAAAAAAAATATGGAAAAAACTAAATAACCGGACTGAAAAACAAAAAAGGAAGACGTGCAAAACATACATCGTCTTCCTTTCTTTTGAAGCGGTCTGGACGAGACTCGAACTCGCGACCCCATGCGTGACAGGCATGTATTCTAACCAACTGAACTACCAGACCTCCCCTATTGTCCACCGCCTCTACCAACAAATGCGGATGCAAAGATACGACTTTTTTCATTCCCGCCAAATTTTTAATTTCCTTTTTTCGTTTTTTTCGTCTTCTTAGTTTGCACGGACTGCATATTTGCCGTAATTTTGCAAACGATTTCAATGACTGCAAGGGCCTGGGTTGGTTTTGACAGCAAGGCAAATGGTCAGGTAAGCATGCAGGCTCAGGTAACACAAGCCTTGAACAGGGTTACAAAACAATAATTGGCGAAGAAAATTACGCTCTTGCTGCGTAGTCGAAGTACAGTAAACTAACGCTCTTCGGTGCAAAGTGCATCGGGCAGGACATCTCTCCGAGACCTTGTTCCCGTGGTTGAAGACAAAGAGGTGCAGACAAAACGGGAATAGTCCGTGCGGTGCTTCTACACACGGATGAACCCTTTTCAGAAGATAAGGTAAAGACAGGACGTTTGCCTCTTGGTCTTTTCCCGACAACAAAAGGCAGAATAAGCATGTAGAAAGCCTGGTCGTTTCTTGTTTGGACCAGAGTTCGAATCTCTGCAGGTCCACCATGAAAATGAAACGAAGAAAGAAAAAAACAGAATCAGGATCCATTTTTACGGAATTTGATTCTGTTTTTTTGTATCCTTATTCCGCATTTTTGATTTGAAGGATAAATATCCTATCTTTGCAGTTTGTAACATCAGATATATTTTTTACAAACAAAAAGAAATGAATATGAAAAAGGGAATCATCACGGCATTGCTGCTAAGTTGCATTTGCCTTGTTTCTTGCGGCAAGAAAGAACAAACCACACAAATGGAGGAGAAATCGCCTATGCAAAAAAAAGTGGAAGAGTTTGCAAGCTTTGAGTTGAAAGCTGATCTTGGCAAACTGACGGCCAATGAGAAGGAAATACTTGGAATATTCCTCGACATTGCAGATGTAATGGATGAACTGTTCTGGTTGCAGGCCTATGGCAACAAGGCCGACATGGACACCATAAGCGACGAGTACACAAAACAGTTCGCAATGATAAACTACGGTCCTTGGGAAAGACTTGATGCGATGAAGCCTTTCGTAAGCGGATTCGGTGAAAAACCTCTCGGAGCCAACTTTTATCCGAAGGACATGACCGAACAGGAGTTCAAGGAGTTGAAAGACGCGAACAAGAACAGCCTTTATACCGTCATAAGAAGGGATGAGAACGGCAAGCTGGTCGTAAAATGGTACAAGGACGAGTACAAGACACAGATTGACAAGGTATGTGCCCTTTTGGACAAGGCAATAGCCTTGGCACAGGACAAGGGATTGAAGAAATATCTGACAGAAAGGAAAAAGGCCTTTGAGACAGACAACTATTTTGCTTCGGACATGGCATGGATGGACATGAAGGAAAGCAAGTTGGACTTTGTGGTAGGTCCGATAGAGAACTATGAGGACAGACTTTACGGAACGAAGGCTGCATACGAGGCTTTCGTATTGTTGAAGGACGAAGAAGAAAGTGCGAAACTGTCGAAGTTTACGGCAATGTTGCCGGAATTGCAGAAATCTCTTCCTTGCGACGAAAAGTTCAAGAAAGAGGTTCCGGGAACGGAGTCTGACATAAACGTGTACAACGTATTGTTTTATGCGGGTGACTGCAACGCGGGCAGCAAGACCATAGCAATCGATCTGCCTAATGACGAGAAGGTGCAGTTGGCCAAAGGAGCGAGACGTTTGCAGTTGAAGAATGCAATGCAGGCCAAATTCGACAAGATCCTTTTGCCGATAGCGGAGAACACTATGGCGAAAGAGCAGTTGGCCAACGTAAAGTTCGATGCGTTTTTCTACAATGTCACTTTCCATGAGGTTGCTCACGGATTGGGAATAAAGAACACAATAAACGGCAAGGGCGCCGTAAGGACTGCTTTGGGCAACCAATATTCCGCATGGGAAGAGGCCAAGGCCGACATACTCGGTCTGTACATGGTATGTTCCCTTATAGACAAGGGAGAGATAAGCACGATAAGCAAGAATGATGCCATAGCAACATTCATTGCCGGCATATTGCGTTCGGTACGCTTCGGACTTACTTCCGCTCACGGAGTTGCAAACATGATGTGCTTTAACTTCTTTGAAGACCACAAGGCATTTACACAGAACGAAGCCGGTCTTTACACGATAGACTTCAACAATGCCACAAAGGCTATAAGCGGCTGGGCTGCCAAGATATTGGAGGTTGAAGGTTTGGGAGACATTGCCGAAGCCAAGGCTTACTCTGAAGCGAACGGAAAGATACGTCCTACATTGCAAAAATCGTTGGACAAGATAAACGGACTGGGCATTCCAAAGGACATAAGGTTTGAACAGGGAAGAAAGGTTTTAGGATTGTAATGCAAATGGACATAGCTGTATTGGGGAGCGGCAGTTGGGCAACCGCAATAGTCAAGATAGCAACCCAGAATTACCGCAAGGTTTATTGGTGGGTAAGGGAAGAAGATATAGTAAAGGGGGTTATGCAGTTCGGGCATAATCCTCTCTATCTTCGTTCGTGTGAACTGGACAAGGAAAAGATAGAGATAAGCACCGACATATCCCATATTGTATCCCGAACCGACACGGTTGTTCTGGTGATACCAGCAGCTTTTATTGTTCGCAGTCTGAAGTCTTTGGACAAGGACGAGTTGTGCGGCAAGAAGATAATATCCGCAACGAAAGGAATGATACCCGAGACCAATCAGATTGTAGCGGATTATCTGAAAGAGAGTTTCGATATCGATTTTGACATGCAGGCTGTTGTCAGCGGACCTTCTCATGCTGAAGAAATCGCACAGGAAAGGATGACCTATCTTACGGTTGCTTCCAAAAGCGAGATATTGGCCAGGGAAACGGCGGGACGTTTTGCCTGTCGTTTCGTGAAAACCAAAACATCCTCGGACATAAAGGGAATAGAATACGGGGCGGTGATGAAGAACATATATGCTCTTGCCGCAGGCATAAGCAAGGGTGCCGGTTACGGAGACAACTTCGTTGCGGTACTCATATCCAATGCCGCTCAAGAGATGCTGTTCTTCCTGAACAAGGTTGCTCCGGAGCGTAGGGATACCAATCATTTCGTTTACTTGGGCGATTTGTTGGTTACGGCTTATTCCCAACACAGTCGAAACCGTACGTTCGGACAAATGATAGGTCAGGGTTATTCCGTCAAGTCAGCCCAATTGGAGATGGCGATGGTTGCGGAGGGTTATTATGCGGCCGACTGCATACACAAGGAATGCAAAAGGCTGGATATACATCTTCCGATTGCGGAAGCCGTTTACAGAATACTGTACAAGGGGGCCTCTGCATCAAACGAACTGTCCAAATTAAGCGACCGTTTCGAATAAGTTACTATTCATCTTTTCATAAAAAATAAGGGGTGATGCTAGCATCACCCCTTATTTTCATTTGATATTTACTGAACTACTTCACTATCAACTTCTGTGTCGATACAGCGTTGTCCGTTACTATCC
>DXGG01000001.1 GCA_019114015.1 Candidatus Onthomorpha intestinigallinarum
ACTCTATTATATCCATAATCCGTACAAACTTTCTTTTTCTCTGCTTAAACGAAAACGCATAATTTTTATTATGTTCCGCAGTCGAATTGCATGTTCTGCGGGGGCATGGCAACGCAATCAAATTCTGCGAAAATGTCTTCTGAAAAGATTTTTTTGTCTTCTGAAAAGAATTTGTTGGAATCAAGATTTGAGGGGAAGCGTTTTTTTTGAGATTTTTTCTTGCGGTATTTTGCCGTGTGATGTTTTTTTTTGTACCTTTGCCGACTTAAAGGCGTATGCCGTAAAGCGGAGATAAAGTAAAAGTAAGAAATAAAGTAGAAAGATTATGAAAAGTAGAAAGTTACTCTTGAGTTTAGCAGTTTTCTTTCTTGTCGGAATCTTTGTTCCGACGTATGCTTCTCCTGTTTTGGGGACTGAAGGAGAAGAGGAAAACCCTGTGAAGGAGGGTTGGACATCCATAGGCCCGAACAATGTTTCGGGACGTGTGCGTTCCATAATTTTTGACAAGTTCAACGAAGGTGTCATGTACGCCGGAGGAGTGGGCGGAGGATTATTCATCAGCGTAAACGACGGTCTTAACTGGAGGGAAATACCTTTGGGACAAGGACAGACTTCCGGTTATGCGGTTACTTCCATTGCCCAGGACGACGAGGGTGTCATTTATGTTGGAACAGGCGAAGGTTTTTATGCGGAGGAAGGCAATGCGACTGGTCTTAGTCATTTGAAAACCGGACTTGCGGGTACAGGTGTTTACAAGATGCAACTTGGAGCGCAAGGCAAGGAGTGGGCTGCCGCATTTTCAACCGACGAACAGAAATACGAGTATGCGACTTCTTTGGTGATGAATCGTTTGGAGGCTACCGTGCCAGTATTATACGACCTTACGAGTGAATGGACCTACATAAACGACATGTTGTGTGTGGGAAACACCGTATATGCTGCCACGCAGATGGGCGGATTGAAGTATTCCAAGGACGGAGGTGCTACATGGTCGGCGGTTTCGGTAGGAGGCAGCACCATGTTCAACGTTACGGACATAAAGGTTTCTAAAAACGGAAAAGTTGCCATTGTTTACAAGAATGGAACGGAGGCAAGAATAGCAATGAGAGCGGAGGGCGATGCAGAGGTTTTCAACGATATATTTTCCAAGTCTTTGGTTGCGGATTATACTGAAAACGACATGATCAACAGAATAGAGTTGGCATTCGGTATAAAGAATCCTAATGTCATGGTTGCTTTTGTTTATGCTTACAAGATGACGGGTGAAGGCGGATATATGGTGGATGGAAGCATTTACAGGACAGCGGACTGTCAGGCGGAGAACATAACATGGGAAAAGGCTTCACCAAGTTCTTTCTATGCGGGATATGATTTCAATACATCAATGAGTATAGCTGTCAATGATTTGGGAGAAAGGGAGTATATATATGCGGCCAGTGCCGTATTGCAGAGAGGTTTTGATGCAAACAATTCTCCTATTTATTATTGGGAACAACAGACTTCTTATTTGGACCCGTTCACTTCCGGAATTTATGTTGCTCCTAACATTCACTGTATATTGTTCGATGAAAATCCGCAGACTGCAGAGGATTCATTAAGAATATATTTGGCAACCGATGCAGGTATTTTCATGTACGGAACTGATCCTGTCACTCAGTTTACGCAATGGCATTTCCGCAACAAGGGTCTTACCTCTTCGCAATATTACAGTGTTGCGGCGGCAGCGGACGGTTCTGTTGTTGCGGCAGGACAAAGCAATGCGATAAGCTATATACCTACTCCTTCGCAGGATGGGTTGAAATCTGCGGAAACCATATGGTCTCCGAACAGTGACGGATACTCAAGCTATATTATAAGCAATTTGTCAAGTTTGATAGAGTCTCAATCGGGTACTGCTGTGGAGGCTTCGGCAATACATATGACCTCACCTTCGGTTCGCAAACCTTTTGTTTTGTCTCGTCCGAATACCATTGTTGCAAGAACGTATAGTGACGGTAATGATTACACCACTGTCAATGACCAGACTTGGACGTTTTCGGGAGCAAATCCTTTGACGTTGATGCATGCCAATGTTGTTTCTGGAGCCACGAATGCTCCGTTTGTTACACCTATGGCTTATTGGGAATCATTCGATGCCCATGACATTTCAAAAGACAGTGTATATGTGGTATTGGATTCGACGGTCGTATTGAGAAACGGTGACAGGACAAGAGCATACAGAACCGGTGCATACTTGTATGACGGTGATTCCGTTGTAGTTCAAAGCAATACTTTGGGTTATCCTTTCTTCTATGAGTTTACGAAAGAGCAATATGGAGAAGTTGATAGGGGCGGAGAAATGGTTTTGGACTTTTTCCCTACTCAGGATACGGCTGTTTTGGTTGTTGATCCTGTACAAACGAGGTTGTATTTGTCCGGAGCTATCGGAACATTCGTTTGTCCGGAAATAATGAACTTCACAAAGACTTATACTTCCGGAATGCACTATCCTGACATTATAGGTTGGGCCAAGTTGTGCAGGGGAGCGGATTCTACGATTTCATTGACGAGACCTTTCCATGTTTTAGCACCTTCTCCAGACGGAGACGCGTTACTTGTAACCATAGACGTGAAAGCGTCTCAAGGTACACCGGGACAGACAAAACTTTTGAGAATTTCGGGTATAAACAGTATTGATTATAGCATATCTCAATGTACCAATGGTGATGTTGACAGAGTAACTACCGATACCTTGGCTACATTTGACAGAACTATATCATCAATTGTTTTTGACAAGAAGGACAACAATTCCGTAATAATAACATTCTCTGATTACAGTGCAAATACTTCCAACGTAATGCGTTCAACGAATATAATGGCACCTGCAGGGGACGTTGTTTTTGAAAACATACCTTTAACTGACAACAACTCCAAACCGGTATTTGCATCATTGATAGAATGCATGAATCCGAACAATACGTCGTGTGCTTACATAGGAAGCGATGACGGTATCTACAAAACGGAAAACTACAAGGCCGCTCAGGTTGTTTGGGTTAAGGAAGATAATGTTCCGAATGTACCTGTTTATGATTTGTATCAACAAACTGCCAACAGACCGAAAATACAGTTTAAGACATATCTGTCGAACAATGTTACGGAAAATGTTTTCGAGGCGACAAAATATCCGGGAGCCATTTATGCCGCTTCTTATGGAAAGGGATTGTTCATGAATATGGACAATCTTGTAGAGGGTCTTCCTGAGGTTGGTTTGACTGATGTAAAGCAACAGGCCGGTCAGACTTCCATAAGATTGTATCCTAATCCTGCTGCCAACAGAACTACTTTGAACTATACGCTTTCGTCTTCTTCAAGAGTTACTCTTAACATATTTGACATGAACGGAAGGCTTATATCGACAATGGATAAAGGCAATCAGTCCGCCGGAAGTTATGCTCAAATCATAGACTTGAACTCTTTAAGCAAGGGAGTTTATATGATTCAGATATTAACTTCGAATTCTGTTGAGACGGCAAAGTTGATAGTTCAGTAAACTTTTGACGGAAAATAGTCATAACATAATAAGACAGCGAGGAGGGAGGAAGTATTTCGATCCCTCCTCGTTTTGTATAATAAAAAACGAAAATAGCAGTTATAAACTAGTGAATGTTTTCGTACGATTATGAAGAGGATTTGTTCAATCATTGTTTTGCTTTTGTCTTTTGTTTCTTTGTATTCCCAGACTACAAAACTGACTGTAAATGTCATGGGGGTAAAAAACAACAAAGGCAATATTGTCGTGGGTGTGTGTGAGAATGAAAAACAGTTGTTGGGAAAGCAGAAGCCGAAGTATTACAAAGCAGTGCCTTCAAAGAAAGGAAATGTACAGATAAGTCTTGAAGTGCCGAATGGAACGTATGCAATAGTGGCTTGCCATGATGAAAACAAGAATAACGAGTTTGATACGAATTTCCTGGGCATACCGAAAGAAGATTACGGTTTTTCTTCAAATGACGGATTCATACCAAAATTTGAAAAGGCCAAGATAGTGTTGTCCGGTAGTGCCAAAACGGTCAATATACAGTTGAAGACATTTAAAAATTAGCATGTATGCAGAGAAAGCTATTTTACTTACTTTTGATTGTTTTGATATCAGGTTCCGTTTATTCACAATTGGGCGGTACACATGCTTATTCCATATTGAATCTACGCAACAGTGCAAAAACTGCAGCTTTGGGGGTGGATGTATTGTCTTGTTTTACTGACGATGTAAGTGCAGTCATGACCAATCCGTCCATAATAAGCACTGAGAATCACAATGATTTTGCATTGACATATACGGCCTTGTTCGACGGAATAAGACAGGCTGGTTTGGCATACAGTTATTCGCTTGGAGCATTTGGCAATCTTGGTGCGGGTTTGCAATATCTGAACTACGGAGATTTTGAGATGACGGAGGAAAACGGTGACGTCGTCGGGCGTTTTACGGCGAATGAGTATGCTTTCACCATCGCATGGTCAAAGATGTTGGATTCCAATGTGTATATAGGCGCAAGCCTTAAGCCGATTTATTCTCAGTATGAAACATATTCCTCATTTGCAATGGCAATAGACCTTGCGGTCAGTTACCAGTCGAATAACCGCTCATGGGCTGCTTCCGTGATTGCACGTAATATCGGAAAGCAGATAAGCACATTTGCCACTCAGGAAGAATCCCTGCCGTTCGATTTGCAGTTGGCTTTATACAAGAAATTGAAACATGCTCCTCTGTCCATATATGCCTCAATAACCAATCTGCACAAATGGAACATAAGGGAGGATGACGAACTCAATCCAAGGGATGAGGTGGATTTAAACGGAGAGATAAGAAAAGAAAACAAGTTTGTAGGAATTATGGACAATGCTCTGAGACATTTGCAGTTCGGAGTGGAGTTTACGCCGTCCAAGTATTTTTATCTTGCATTGGGTTATTCCTGGAAACAAAACAGAGAGATGCAGATAGACGATACCTTTTCTCTTGCGGGGCTATCCTATGGCGTTGGATTGAACTACAAACAGTTCAGACTGGCCTATTCCCGCAACGAATACCATCGCTACGGTTCTCCTAACTTTATTACTTTCCTTGTAAGGTTATAGGACAAGGAAATGGTTCAATAGTCGCTTCTCGGCTGTATGATTGTTCCCCATTCCCGTTTGGCGGCAGTTTTTCCCACGAGTTTTATATGTTCTATCGCGTAGCGCTCACAAGGATGTATGCCTATTATATCCACAACCCCGTCATGCAGTTTCAAGACAACCTTGTTCATATTGTAGCCGTTCTTCCTTTTCCATTCGTGAGTAAATTCTTCTTCTGCGTTTGATGGGCGATAGTTCGGACAGTCATATTCGTGAACCTGAAC
>DXGG01000025.1 GCA_019114015.1 Candidatus Onthomorpha intestinigallinarum
ATGTAAGGCACCAGCAGGCTGTCGATTTCCACATAAGATATCCTGTTGCACAAATCCGACAATACGCTTTCTATTTGCGAAATATCCATCCTTGCCAAAGCATTGCTCACCTGCTCGGCCGACAAAAGCCTTGCCCCCGACACGTATTCGTCTCCGAACAGTTTCGGCACGACAAACAATATGTCCACGCCCTTTTTTGTCAAGGCCGTAGTCAAACCGAAACAAGCCGTACCCAATCCTCCGGAAATATGCGGCGGATATTCCCAGCCGAACATCAAAACTCTCATAAGCTTCTCTCCTTTCTGTTTTTGATGCACTCTGTCATGTACTTCATTCTGTAAACCTCGGCCACGCTCCATGCCTGCGATATGCTTCCGCCCGGACTGTAAGGAGGATTGCCGTCATATACCTCTGCTATACTTCCAACGCAATAATCGCACAGAATCTTATCAAATTCCCCGTATAATTGTTCAACATAATCCACGGCATCATCGCCGTACACCTTAAGGTATGCCTCCGCGTAGGCACCCATAAGCCACGGCCATGCCGTACCGTTGTGATAGGCCCTGTCCCTTTCCGACTGGTTGCCGGCATAAACAGCATGGTAGTCCTTGTGAGTAGGAGAAAGCGTCCTCAAACCTCTTGGAGTGAGAAGTTCCTGACGTACCTTTTCGACTATCAGCTGTCGTATCTTGAGGCTTAATGACGTGTATGGAAGACTTGCTGCAAAAATCATGTTGGGTCTTACCGAAAAGTCCTTGTTGTTGCCATCCACACAGTCGGCAAGATATCCCATCGACTTGGACCAGAAAACGGACTTG
This sequence comes from Candidatus Onthomorpha intestinigallinarum, assembly GCA_019114015.1. GTDB lineage: Bacteria > Bacteroidota > Bacteroidia > Bacteroidales > P3 > Onthomorpha > Onthomorpha intestinigallinarum. The sequence continues at coordinate 822 of DXGG01000025.1, forward strand.
AAGTTATCAGGGAAACAGTTGGCGAATTCATCCCACTTTGCAGTAGCCGCGTCATCGCAGAAATCCTCTGCCAGTTCGCGGTAAAACATCACCGCATTGTACCACAGAGCATTTATTTCCACCGCATAGCCCTTGCGCTGCGTTACCGGCACTCCGTCAACTATGGCATCCATCCACGTAAGCGCCTTGCCCTCCTGACCCTGCCACAAAAGGAAATTGCTGTCCATTCTCACATTCGAGGCTCCTTCCGAAAAATTATCCAATATGCAGCCCATAACCTTTGAATAATTTTCCCACACTTCCCTTTTCGCATTGTTTATGTAGGCATACTGCTGCAAAGACCAGAAAAACCACAAAGGAGCATCAATACTGTTATAGGCGGATTGGTCTCCCTTGCCTATATTAGGGAAAAAACCGTCGCGGAAATCCTCCAGCATGGTATCTATCGCCATACGGAACATGCGCCAGTCGCCAATGGCAAGACAAAGTCCCGGCAAGGATATGAACGTATCCCTTCCCCAGCGGCCGAACCATGGAAAACCCGCAATAACGTCAACCTTGGTTCCCTTGCGTGAGAAGAACATCCTCGCCGCTCTTTTGAGTACGTCCTCCATAGTGCTTATCGGGAACCTCAAAGAGGCTTCCTTGGCAAAATCCCGGCTTATCAAAAAAGGATTATCCTCTTCCACTCCGCAGGATACGAACAAGCTTTCTCCCTCTCTCAGTTCCGTACGGAATTCTCCCATCATCAGCAAATCCTCCAGATAATCGTATCCTCTCTCCTTTTCCTTTATGTATTCAAACTGATAATACCATTCGGGCTTATGCTCATAAGCAACTTTTTTTGAGAACTGTATGTAAAGCGGAGTATATTTGGAATACAGCTGATAGCTGACTCCCTGCTGACAAATCTGATAATTCCTGTTGGCGACATCGTTCGCAACGGTCAATTTGTGCACCTGCCTGAAAGCCAACAAAGGTCTCAAACTCAATCCGATATTCACATCCGACTTTTGCAGTGTATATTTTATCAGAAGCCTGTCTTTTTTTTCCTGAAACAACATCTGCTTGAACAATACGGCATTTCCCACCTTGTATATGTGCGTCGGAATCAAGTCAACCACATAAGACTGAAGGTATTTGTGCCCTTTGGGATATATCACCCCGTTTCTGTATCTGTGGCAGGCCAGATTAAACTCCTGTTCCTCCACGGTAACCACCTCATCCAATGAAGAAAGCAAAAGATGATTCTGATTGTCTATCTTGGGTTGCGGAGTTATCAACAGACCATGATATTTACGCGTATTGCAAGAGGTAAGAGTGGTACATGCATAAGCATTGGATATATTTGCCCTAAGAATCTCCTTGGTCAATGCAAATTGCAGGTTGGACAAGTCTTTATGGGAAAACTCTATTTTTTTCATACATTGTTTGCGTTTACGACAACATTTGCTTTACATCCCTCAATGAGAACAATTTTGTGGCAAAGGCAGATAACAATGATAGCATCAATGAAATCAAAACCCTGAAAATCCACAATATATCAATCTTATGCAAAGCTACATAAATAATTACATTCAACAGCAAAAACAAAACGATTTTACAAAGATATGTCCTTGTCAATCTGAGTTTGAAAAGCCTGAACGCGTACGCCATCTGCATGAACGCCGTCAAGCTTTGAGTGACAAGACTTGTCAATGCCGCCCCGTTCTGTTGCCATTTGGGAATAAACAAAAGGTTCAGTACAATGTTCATGACCATTCCCGCAAAAGCTATTATGTTCAATGCCTTCATCGAACCGTTGGCCGTAAGGAGTGTTCCGAATACATAGGTAACCGAAATGGGGAGGAAGCAGAATGCAAGTATCCTGTATATGTCCGCAGACTCGCTTATGTGTTTGTTGTACATAAGAGTCATAAGCTCGGTGGAATATACAACGGAAACGAATATGAAACAAACCGACATGAGCAGTACAAGATTCCATGCCGTCGAAACTATGGGTTCGACTGACGTCTTCTCCTTTATCATCCTCGAGAAAAGAGGCAGCAGAATCACCGAAAACAAAAGGGAAACCATATTGGCCGAATCCACAAGCCTGAATCCCGAAGCATAAATGGCAGCACTTCTTCCACCATCGTCAAGCAAGGCGGTAAGCATGACTGAATCCAACCTGTTGTAGCAGGCCATAAGCAGACCCAACATTGCATAAGGCCATCCTTCCCTGATAATCAAGACGGTCAAAGGCTTGTTGAACTTTAGTCTTATCCTGCCAGTCTTGACAAGACATATTATCATGGCTGTCATACACGTCACAAACATGGTCAGAACCTGTATATAGACAAAATAATCTATGCAAAAAGACTCCCTCAAACGGGCATTCCACAAAAAGAAACTGCATATAAGAATAAGAAGACTACGGTCCAGAACAGAAATCACACTATCTGTCTTGAAAAGAAAAAGAGCCGTCAGAATACTTCTGAAATAGGACACGAAAGAAGAAAGCACCTGCGTGACACAAAGCCAGAAAAGCATGATGACCATATGGGAAGAATACCCGTTGAGCCAGCCCGCAACCAACACTATCAGCATATAAACGACCGAGAGCAGCATCTTCAACGGCACTATGCTGCCGAAATACTTACGGAGCAAGTGAGGATTCTGCGCTATGGTACGGTTGTTGTAGTTGGCTATGCCGAAGTCGAGTATGATATTGAACAGATATGTGAAATTGAGAATAACGAAATACATTCCGTAGCTTTCGGCATCCACCGCGTTCTGAACACCACGGTCTATGCCCAAAATCCAGAATGACTTTATGAGTATGTTCAAAGTCACAAGGAAGAAAAGGTTGGCAACAAAGAATTTCTTCATATCAAAGAGGCAAATTTACAAAAGAATTGTATCTTTGCGGAACAATATCATCATAAAAATTCTCTCTAAATTGAAAATAGGCGTAAACACGAGACTTCTAATTGACAACAAACTCGAAGGAATAGGTTATTTCACCCTAAAAAATCTTGAAAGGCTCACAAAAGAACATCCGGACGACCGATTCATATTCTTCTTCGACAGACCGTACAACCCGAAATTCGTTTTCGCGCCAAATGTCACCCCTGTGGTCATACCCTTGCCTGCCCGACATCCGATATTGTGGTATGTCTATTTCAACATACTTCTTCCCGTCTGGCTCAAACGCTACAAGGTCGACGTTTTCTTCTCGCCCGAAAACTATATACCCTGTCACTGCAAAACGCCTTGCATATCCACAATACACGACATAAACTTCGAACATAAACCAGAGTATATAGGAGACCGGTTAAGCCTGAGATACATGAAGCATCTCTTCCCTCTATTCGCACGAAAGTCCGCAAGGATTCTCA
>DXGG01000026.1 GCA_019114015.1 Candidatus Onthomorpha intestinigallinarum
GCGTTCTGTTCTTCCTGCCTCTGGATACGGATTCCATAGGTGCCAAGGTGAGCGTTTCGACAACCAACATACCGGCCTATCTGAACGTATGTCAGTTCATAGAGAACGTGGTGGACGTACCGATAGAAACAATACACTACGACAAGAACGAAAAGGTACGTCTGTATCCCAACAAGGTAAGACTGAAGTACAGGGTCGCCATGCAGGACTACAAGACGGTGAAGGCGAACAATTTCTCGGCCTACGTCATCTGCCGCCCCGACAAGATAAGGGACGGGAAAAAACTGAAGGTCTTTCTGTCCGACATACCCGACTATGTAAGAGTCGTTTCATACGAACCGATGCGGGTGGATTACGTGATAAGCAGGTAAAACGAAACAGGTCATAATGCAATACATAGGTTTGACAGGAGGTATAGGTTGCGGAAAGAGTATTGTTGCCAGGGTGTTCGAGGTCTTGGGCGTGGGGGTGTTCTATTCGGACGACTATGCCAAGAGTCTGTACATGCAGGGTGATTTTTTGCGTTCGGTTCAGGAGAGTTTCGGCAGCGGGATTGTGGAAAACGGCGTATTGAACCGTCAAAGGCTTTCGGATATGGTCTTTGGCGACAAAGAGGCTCTGCAAAGACTGAACGACATGGTTCATCCGAGGGTTTGGCAGGGCTTTGTACAGTGGAGCGAAAGGCAGTGCGGTCCGTATGTCATAATGGAAAGCGCCATATTGTTTGAAACCCACTGGCAGGACAGGTTTTTCAAAATGGTGGGGATATATTCCCCTTTGGACATAGTGACAAGACGTGTGCTGCAAAGGGACAATACCGATATGGAAAGGCTCAAGAGACGTCTGGCCAACCAGATGTCGCCCGAGAAAAAGGCCTCGATGTCGGACTATGCAATCATACACGACGAGGAAAGAATGCTCTTGCCTCAGATATTGGAAATACATTCGGATTTGATTCAGAAAACAAAAAAACGGAATAAGGAATAAAAAAAATGTTTCTATGAAAGGAAATTTCGTATTGGCTTTGCTGTTGACGGCAGCTTTCGGGGCTTATGCCCAGTTGGGTACGGGTGAAAGTCCGGTATCGTTCTCAATGAAGGATTTCGACCATTCGGCCGTAAAGACCATAAGTATGGACAAGCCCGATTTGGAAAGGGTCATGGCCGAAGACGCCTCCGAAGAGGCTTTTTTCAAACCGAGACGTTTCGGTGTGATACTGCCTTTGGGCATAGACTTTTTCAAGGAGGCTCAAAGCATGGAGGTTGAGGAAGGAAGGTTGTGGACGCTTGCCGTAAGCGTACCCGAGGCGCAGGCCCTCATATTGTATTCTTCCGACTTCTATCTTCCCGAACATTCCAAGCTGTTCATATACAATCAGGAGCGTACAAGGGTTCTGGGAGCTTTCTCCGCTTTCAACAATCATGAACTTGCCACATTCGCAACCCAATACGTGGAGGGTGAAAGGATGATATTGGAGTACTACCAGCCCGAAAGAATAAAGGAAAAGGCAAGGATAGAACTCAGCGAGATAGGCTACGCATACAGAGACATTGAAAAATACGACAGTGAATACGGTTCGTCGGGCAGCTGCAACGTCAACGTCAATTGCAGCGAAGGTGACGGCTTCCGCAACCAGCAAAGGGGCGTATGCCGCATACAGTTGAAATTGAGCGAATATTACATCGGATGGTGTACCGGCACACTGCTGAACAACACACGCTATGACCGTACGCCGTATCTGCTCACCGCCGCACATTGTGTCGAGGATGTACAGTCCACAAGCTATTACAGTCAGTTCGTGTTCTATTTCAATTACGAGACCTCGGGATGCAGCAACCCTTATGTGGCTCCTAGCAGTTCGCAATCCCTTACGGGAGCCACCCTTAAGGTGAGGGACAACAGCGGAGGGGACAGCGGAAGCGACTATGCACTCTTTTTGCTGAACAATCAGGTGCCTCAGTCCTACAATCCTTTCTGGTGCGGCTGGGACAACAGAAACCTCGTTGTCAATTCTGGCGTATGCATACACCATCCTTCGGGTGATGTGAAAAAAATATCCACCTTCGATTCTCCTGTTACCACGGAAGGCTTTGGAGCTGCGGGAACACACTGGAAGGTCTATTGGACGGAGACCGAAAACGGATGGGGAATAACCGAAGGCGGCAGTTCGGGAGCGGCACTGTTCAACATGGACGGCCTTGTCATAGGAGACCTAACCGGAGGCTGGTCGGACTGCAATGCTCCCAATGATGAGAAATTCGACTATTTCGGAAAATTCTCGGTGAGTTACCCCAACATGCGCCAGTGGCTTGACCCTGAGAACACGGGAGCCGAAATGATATGGGGCATGGACTATGTGTCGGACTTGGAGAATGCCGTGAGTGAAAAGGAACACTTCAAGGTTTACCCTATGCCGGCAAAGGATGAAATCAACCTCATGTTTGACAAGTCTTACGGCAGGATTGTAATAAGCGTTTATGATGTAACGGGCAGAAAGATAATGGAGGACAGTGTTCCTGAGGGTTCAAGGGAAACAAGGCTGAATGTCGGAGGATTTGCAAACGGAATATATGTGATAGATGCTTTAGGTGAAGGAATGCGTTCGAGAACAAAAGTGGTCATAAACAATTAGATTCATTGAGGTATGAACATGAAAAAAGCCTTGCTTGTCATTCTTGCCGTTCTTTTTCTTGTATCCTGTTCGTCCAACAAGTACGGAATGAAGAAGAAACGCTGGAGGAAGTGCGACTGCCCTACGTTTTCCATGATTTTGCCCGAGACTGATGCTGAAAGAATATCTTCCGGAAACGGTTGTTGAGGACATGGAGAACCTTTTGCGCAGGTATTCCTGCCGTTTGCTTGTCGTTTCGGAGCGCAGGACGGTTTACGGCAATTACAGGGCGATGCCCGACGGTTCGCACAGGATAACGGTCAACAGAGGTCTGGACAAGTGGGCGTTTTTCCTTGTCCTTCTTCACGAAGCGGCACACATGCAGACGAGGGTGAAGTATGGCGGGGCGGTAAGACCTCATGGTCAAGAGTG